>JBQCGN010000152.1:0-4142 GCA_051955655.1 Candidatus Nitrosocosmicus sp.
TCCGGGATGTTTATATGCTGGAGTATTTTTCCAATCGAAACCTGAAAAATCTTTATCAAAATCATCCATCTTAATCAAAAATATATAGGCTGTATAGAATATAAATATATAGTCAATTATTGTGTCAAATTATTTTTTAAACCAAACGTAGTAAATTAATTTCACGTAACTAACTCCTATAGATAGATTCAAAAAGTAAAATATTACAGAGTGTATATATTATTTTAACCTTAAAACCCATGTTTTTCCAACGCTTTTGTAATTCTATTTATATAGTATCTTTTTGGATCGAACCTGTATTTTTCTCCTAATTCTTTCATATATTCTTGAACATTGTGCCAAGCTTTTTGTTTGTCTTGTATGTCGCCAGAAAGACTGCTACCTCCACTACTTAGGGAGGATTTGGACGATGCTTCTAACGCAATTTGATAAAGTTTAACTATTTTTTCATATTCTTCATCTGTTAATTTAATTTTACTACTACGATTAAAATTGTTCATTTAATATAAATTTATAATTAAAAAGATTCATAAGAATTTGATATAGTTATTCTACATATTTAAGGCTTTTCATTATATTATTATAATAAAACACATTGTTATAAGAAATTATCAACCTTCGTACATAAATTTTTAAATTGGACATTTTTTATTTGTTTATCTAAATTAATTGCGTTATCCGACTCGATATTCTTATTGTTCTATAGACTTGCGTCGCTGTACCCAGTCTATCATTGAGCCATCATAGAGTCTCACATTCGGAAAACCCGCATGTTTAAATTGTAAATATGTATGGGATGCTCTCATCCCTGAGTGACAATAACATATTATCTCCTTATCTGGTGTAATACCTTTTTCAGAAAATTCGTTCAGTAATTTTTCTTTATCTTTAATCATTTTGCCATAATCGCCTAAACCATTCTCCCAGTTGTTCAAAATTGAACCTGGAATCCTCGCTTGAATGTGTTCTTGGGGTTTTCTTGCATCAACAATCGCCACATTGGAATTTTTCTGCTTTTCTTTTATCATTTCTGCATCTGCCCTTATAGACGGATTAATTTTTATTGAAAATTTGCTAATTAAGTTCTCACTTAATACATTTGTCTTTTCTGACCACCTTTTGTTGTATTGGTTTATTGGTAATCTTAATTTTTGCCATTGATTAAATCCAATGTCTAAAAGTTTTACATTTTGGTGTCCAAAATAACTTAAAGTCCATATTACTCTTGCTGCAGATGGATCAGGATATTCGCCATAAACTACAACCGTGTTTGAATTACTAATTCCAAGATTACTGAATAATTTTTCGACATATTGCTGTTCTAAAACCAAATGCGAACCATTATTTGCAATTGATATGACCTGATCGATATCAAGGGGAATAGATTTTTCAATATGTCCAAATCTGTGTGCAAATTTTCCTCTTGCATCTATAATAACAAGATTATCATTATTTAAGTGAGATTCTAGCCACTTATTGTCTATAACTATCATATTTTAATATTGATAACACTATATTTATTTACATTATTTTATCTATCTAAATACGAATCATAAATTATTTTGTTTTATTTGATGCGACTGCCACTAATATTTACTAAAATATTTATATCAAGTAATTAAGGATGATTCTGATTGTTATATAAATATCAGAAGGGATAGTAATTATAAATTAATCATAAGGTCATAGCATATGTAAATCTATCTGTAGTTTAAATAATATCTTATTATTTATAAATAAGAGTAATTGTTTGGTTAAACATATTCTCATACAATTCCTTTTAATTTTATAATCTATTGTATGTCTTAGAATGCATTTATAACATTTTTGTTTATTTTATCTTTATTTTGTGGCCAAAAAATTTAAGACATGGATAGTTAAGCGTAATAGTTAAACAATGGGAAATGAAGATATTAGCTTAGAAATTGTTGAAAAGTTGATAAAAGCCGATTTTGAATATTCAAAAGTTCAAAAATTAAACCCTGATGTTTCACATATTTTAAATCATATCGATTCGATATCTAAGAGTCTTTTATCTTATTATAAAGTTACTTTTGTGGAAGAAGGCATTGATAAAATTGATACAGTTTCTATATGTATTTTATTATCATTCATTTCTTTTCTAAACGGAAGTTTTAAGAATTTGAATACTGATTCCAAAATAAAGTCTTTGGACCGAATTCTCGAATTACTCGATATATTATATCCTTACTTTAAAACAAAGAGATGGAATTTGCTAAATTATTAATATTAAATCACAACATGAATAAATATAAAAAAAATCTGATAAATTATATGTCAAAAAATAATGTTATTACTATTTATTATTAATCCGATTCATCCGAATAAATGAGCTTCATTTCATCGAATGTAAGCTTTTCTCCACCGACCATTTTCTTCATTGCTACTTCTTTTAACGAATTCCATAGTTCTTGGTTTTCTCTACTTTTTCTCATTTTATCTTGGGGTATTTCGTGTTTATTCCTTCTATCTCTATCTCTTTCTCTATCATTTTGTCGTCTATGTCTATCTGAGGCATATTGTAATCTTGACTTTTTGAATTCGATTGCATTAAGCTGGGTGTCAACCATTTCTAGTTTAGCACCTGCTTCTCTTACTTGATGAATGATTGATCTTCTTTCCTCATAAAGTTCTTCTCTTTTATTTAATAATTCGTCTAGATTTGCTTTTAATTTCCCAATACCTTTTCCAATTTCTGCTTTTTGATCAAATATTTGAGTCATCTTGCCTTTGAGGTCATCAAACTTCATTGCCATGTTTTTATATGTATCCTCCTTTTTGTTGATAATTTTTAGTGTATGAAGTTTAGTTGCAATTTCTTTAGATTTTAAAACTAGTCTTCTTTCCTCATCCTTCGATAACTTTTTGGTTTGTATATCTCTTTCTATTTGTTCTAGTGTTCTCGTTAGATTTGAAATATTATGTCTATCTCGTCTTGATCTAAAACCTCCACCAGTACCTGAGGCTTTGGAGTCCAGAGTCTTCATCCTTTTCCTTTCCTCAATTAAACTATTCCTTAATTCTGTGAACTTTGAATAATCCGCGTCTTTTGCCTCATTCGTGTGTTTTAATTTCAATCTTTCAGCCTCCAGTTTTACTCTTTCATCATCAATTATTTTTTTAGTTTCTTCTATTTTTTGATTGATCTTCTCTATCTGACTTTCTCCGTTTTTTTGCTCTTCTAATAAAGCCTTTTTGAATTCTAAAAGTGTTTTTTGATTTGAATCTATCGAATTATTAATTCTACTATCTTTTTTTGTCGCAGAAGCGCTAGCTGCAGCAGTTGGAGCTATAGCTGAATTTCCGCCAGTCTGTTCTTGAACCACGCCGCTGAGGACTGTTGTGACAGGGAAAAATATATTTCTTATTGTTGTAATCTAGGTGTATATTCTTCTATTGCTTATTACGTATAGAAAATTTTAAAAAACAAAGGATTTTTGTCATTTTTCCTTCTTTTGATTAGGTGTATACCTTGATATCCGATATCATTTTGAAATTGTGTCACTATAATTTTTCAAATAACTGATTATAATTAGGACTACAGAGTAGTATACGTTAATTATGTCAATTATTATTCTAATTATTTGTACTAAGAATTCATACAGTCTAGCATTGTTGTAATAGTAATTGAATCTGCAAAAAAATATCCTTAAATAATTTGAACCATGTTCTAACGGTTACAAAAGTTATGGAAATTGACCAAGACTATTATTTACCCTTTAGGACACGTTATGATTGAATATCCAATTCTTATCAGCAAAGAATTGAGCCTATAATAATGAATACTATTTCAAAAAAGTGTCAAATGGAATGAATGGCATTAATGATAATAGAAATATCTACCAATGCCATAAAGAATAAAAAACCAGAAATAGAAATCCCTATTTTCCAATCAATAATATAATCCCTAAGAGAAGAGAACGAATAGACATAATTGTTACTCCTAAAGATCTTGTTGAGTTTTATGCCATAGTTTTTAATTAATTCATCTTAAAGAAAAATTTGTTTTAAAATTGTTAAAATTTTATTTGATGTTTTCCAAAGAAGTAACAACATTTTTATTGTTTGATTTTCTCATGAATATTTGAATAGATGTAAATGAATTTTGCTGTATATGTTTT
>JBQCGN010000153.1:0-4703 GCA_051955655.1 Candidatus Nitrosocosmicus sp.
AAAAAAGATAGACAATAGTTTAATTAAGATCCAGGAGGCACTTTAATCATTTCTCAAGACGATTATAAATGATCAAAAGCATAAGAAGATCCAGAACATAATCCAAAGAAGAAATAAATGTATGTTAACTTTGTTGCATATCAATGCATATTTCAAGAAATTACATTTGATAATTTTTGAGAATATATCAAGCTGAAAATCTTATGTGTGTCTGTGCATGGATAGAAAAAGAATATGAGAATAAAAAAACAGATAATGGGCATATAAAGCAATGACAAGGTCATTGAAATTGTCAATCATTTAGTTTGATTAAAAGAACAATGGAAAATATAAAGATGTAACAGAAAATTAAGATCAACTTTTTGGTAAAAGAAAGAAAAATGATCTAAAAAATGTAGTTTGTTACATCATTTTTACAAGATTTAACACAAAATTTAAATCAAAGAGATAGGGCTTAATAAACACTAATAATACTAACATACATTATATCCCATAAATTTAAATTTGTTTTTATGTATGCTCATTGATATAATGTCCTTTGGAGTAGATACACTTGGCGGTCTAATAGAGAAACTAAAGCAACTTGTCAATGAGACTCAAGACCAATATGAATCATTTTTCGATAACACACAATTATATAAGCAAGGAAAAATGGATAACAAAGAATATTTTTCAAAACTAGGTGAATATCTTGTATCATCTTCGGCATTAAATTTTCTTAACAGTCGTATTATTCTTGAAATAAAAACCGCTATGGATAAAGGCGCATCAAGAAAGGGCTCTGTTGGAGGTTCATCTCCATCTTCAATTTCTGTATCATCTCCGTCAGGGCTTGGCAGTGTAAGTCATAGCTCTGGTTTTGGCGGTGCTGGTGCTAACAGTAGTAGTGCTAGTGCTAGCAATAGTAGTAATAGAACCGGTGGTGGAGGTTTTGGGATTGATAGTTTTGTGGATTCAGGAGGTTCAATAAATTCGTTTAATAAAGACTATGATTTGCCAAAACCACATGAGGCACCCCCGTCTTTTAAACCAGTTGACATAATTATTCCAAAATCAGAATCCACCAATACTAAAGAACGAAAAAATTGTATTGTTTGTGCTGCATTAATCCCCAAACAGGCGAAATTCTGTAACAAATGTGGTAATTCTCAATAATTATATACGCTTTTTTTATATTTTAGAAATATGAAGATCTTTAACGGTCGCTTAGCTACTGAAGATTATATGTCAAGTCATTCTCTAACTTTTTCTACACCAGAAATGACTCTAAAAAAATTTGCTCTATGGCTAGGAGATCAAGTAAATGATCCTAAAACAAATATCTCTTCTCCTCGTCTACTTTTATATATTGAGGAAAGAAACGAATCCCTTCAAACATCTAAAAATTCAAAAGACAAATTTGATTTCATTCCAGATACTGATGAATCCTTTAAGCCTACTGGAGCTATAACAACGCTTTTTGAAGAAAACACTCTCGATAAATCTTTTAATACTACAGATTCAAATATAATAAAAAGATACTGTATCAACTGCGGTAATATTGTTAAACAATCCTCGAAATTTTGTAAAATTTGCGGAGCGGTCCAAGAATAGATAAACATATAGACATTACAATGCGATTTTAGAATTTTTCTTTATTATACTTACTACAACAAACAATAATCTTTCAAATTAAGATATATTATATCTATGATAATACATATCAAATAAAATGACAAGAGTTTTTTCATATCTATTTTTGTTTATTTCATTGTGGATTGGGTCAGCTACTATATTAACACATATAGTCTACATTTATGGTTTTAATTATTTATTTTATTATTTGATATGGATATTTACTTTTATTTTTTCTCTTCTTATTTTTTTAAAACCTATTTTATCTCAAAGAAGATCACTCAAAGAAAGGTTTTCCAAAAGTGTTTCTTGGCCACATTTTGTTAAATTAATAAATGGTCTTACATGGGCATTACCTTTTGTTTTTATTCCCTTTTTCCATAAAGATTATCCATTTCTGTTGCTTACTGGACTATCCTCAGGTAATATATCTACATTTATTTTTCTTAGGCGATATTCAAAAATTAACAATATAGAGCAAATAATTACCGGATCAATACTATTATCTTCATTATTTGGCATTTTAATTTTATATTATGGCTATTCATTAGATTATGAATCACTATTATTTACATCAAGAATTCTCATTTCTCTTTCTTATGGTATAGGTGGTATTATAGGGTATTTAAAAAACAAATAGGAAATATAGTCAAATTTACATAAATGTAGATCTTCTAGTTAATATATTTGAAAGATAAATCCAAGATTTTGAATGATCATAAAGAGGTTGTTTGTATTTTCAGTGGCGGAATAGATTCCTTAAGCACAGCATCGTATCTTAAAAAATCAGGGCTCGATTTATATTTAATTTCTTTTAACTATGGCCAAAGAGCTACTGTTGAATTAAACGTTGCAAAAAAATTTTCAAAAATTTTAAAAAGTAAAGAACATAAAATAATAGATATATCCTTTTTAAAAACATTATATGGAAGTACTAATGTTTTAACCAATTTAAAGACCAAAATGCCTGATTCTTTTGATTATAGTATTGTTGTTCCATTTCGTAATACTGTTTTTATTGCTCTTGCTTCAATATGGGCAACATCTTTAAATGTTTCATTAATAGCGTATGGAGCACATGCAGGAGATAAAAAATACCCTGATTGTCGTCCATCATTTGTTAAATCTTTGCAAAATACTTTGACCCTATCAGAAATAGACGGAATAAAAATGAGATTAAGAAAAAAAATAGATATATGGTCACCTGCCATTGCAGGTTTAGACAAAACCAAACTAATTTTAATTGGACATGATAATTTAGGCGACAAACTTTTTGAATCTTGGAGTTGTTATCAAGGAAATGATAGCAATAAAAAAAATAGAAACAAGACTCATTGTGGTAAGTGCGAATCCTGTATAAATAGAAAAAATGCTATAGTAAAGTCTGGTTTAGAAGATAAAACAAAATATAAGTAGAGATAACGGATATAAGTCAATTTTTTATTTTTTGAAAAAAGATACTAACCCCCATGTCATTTTAAACGATCTTGACACTGCAAAACAAATTCTTCTTCGACCGGTTAGTGATGAATAGGTGTACATTTATCATTTCTTCTATAACATACTAAAAGCCAAAATAAAGAATATAATAATCCATCTAATATAACAAAATTAGATCGATCTGCATCCCCCGTCATTCTGGCTCAAAATATTCCAGAATTGACCGAAATGTTGACCATAATGACCGTAAAATTGACCGATAGTCACAAATTATTGACCGTCTTTATATATTAGTTGACCGATATAATAATTGATGGAATCCGGGTATCAAACACCATCTGAAGAATCGCTAGTGATACAAAAGTACCTTGAAGGAAAATCCATGGATAAAATAGTAAATGAAGCCAAAATATCAAAAGGCAAAGTTCACTATATAATAAAGGATTGGAAAAACAAACTAGGGACCGCATCTGCAGATGAAATAATAGATTTTACACGCCTTCTTAAAAAATCTGGCATAACAGTTAAACAGTGTACGGAAGGATTTAGAATGATAAACATTCTAAAAGACCTCGGGCTAGAGTACAACAGCGGTTTTACAGATGATGAGAATCAGTATAATGACAATGACAATGATAATAATGGATTAATCTTTTTTATAGAACAAATATATACAAATTGTAAAAAATTGAGAATTCCGCCAGCCATCATTCCCTTGTGGATTAAAGATCTACTTGATTTTCAATCTTTTATCACCATTGATAAAACAGATGGACATCAAGATCAATACAATATTTCAATACAGGAATTCTATATACAGAAAAAAGAACAACAGAATCTAGATGAAATTAACACACCCATTAACATAAGGGAAGAGGCAGAGTTCAAATCAATAATTGGTAATAAGAAATCAGTCCAGGATATAGAACATCCTGTATCAGACTTTAATTTCAATCAAACAGAGGATTCATCTTTTTCTTCTAAAATTAAAATCCCCTTTATTTCTCAAATATCTTTTTTTATCTCTTAAAATAGAAAAGAATTAGAAAAGTTAACTGAAAATCAAAAAAAAGACTCTTAAATATTAAATGCCATTCATATTAATCATTTTGAATGGACTTATTACATTTCCTTGTAGGCTAGAAAAAAGATCAAAATTATTTTATCAATTCAAGTAAAAATAATCTTCATTTGAGATATTATCTTTTTGTATTTCAAAGTGATTTAGATTAAAAGAGCACAAATCAAAAGAAAATTAATTTTAGATGAAGTTCTGCCTCCTCCTTCTCCAGCTACCATAGTTTTAGTTCCCTTTTTATAAAAGCAACAAGAATTACTAAAAAATTTAAATAATTTATATCTTCATGAGAAGCATCATAATTTGATTTAGATGCCGATCCCACCTTATTTTTATTATTTTGATACAATTTTATACTATTATTCATTTTACAACATTTTTTTTAGCTTGATGTAATTCTAATTTACTCAATTAAATCGATGAAAAATGTTGCATAATTAATACCCATTGCAAATTCTCTTACGGTTTTTAATTATCCAATTGCAATCATAATCTTCTTTGCAGAAACGAAGAAATATACATTGAAAATTGTTATTTACCAATTTTAAAGGAAATTGATTTGTAAGTTGCT
>JBQCGN010000154.1:0-5635 GCA_051955655.1 Candidatus Nitrosocosmicus sp.
TACTTTTAACATATACAACAAAATTTGATTCCAAATTCAGTATAGAAATACGAGAAAAATTAAAAGACATAAAGAACAATCCAAGCATTATCAAAACAATTCCAAAAGGAATGGACATTGAGAAAAAAATTGCAAATGAGGTTGTAAAAGGTAAAGAATCAATATCGGTATTAAGGTCAATACCGATAAACATTCGAAGACTATTTGTTCAAGCGTATCAGTCATTTATTTTTAATAAGGCCCTAAGTACTTCCATAGAAAATGAATATTCTCTAACAAAGTGCGAAAAAAATGATCTTTGTTTTGAGGTTATAGACAGAATAGTTTTTGGTAAAATAAAAAAATTTGAAAATTTTGATAATTCTTCAGCTGCTGCCACTCCTTCTGCTCCTTCTTCTGCTGCTGTTGCCTCACTTGCACCTTCTTCTTCTTCGTCGTCGTCGTCACCGTCGTCCTCTAGATGTGAAAGGATTCCAATAATAAGGCTCCCAGGCTATGCATTTCAGCCAAGCAAAAACAGATTCGATACAATTATCAAAGATATATTAAACAATGAAAATACAACTGCTAAAGATTTTTTTATAAAGGAAATGCAAGAATTAAGTGAAGCAGGTGGATTCAGACAGGCAGCGTTTATTTCAAAAGATTTCAAGTATACGATAGATGAAAATTCAACTTTAATCGAATTTACCGCCCCAAAAGGCTCGTATGCCACCACATTGTTAAGGGAGATAATCAAACCAGATGATCCCATCTCTGCAGGTTTTTAATCACAAATAAATAGAAAAAAGAATTATAAAAATACACAGATATATTCAATCGATCAATAATGTTTGCGGTGAGATAAAATACCAGAGAATAAAGAATTACCATTATTTAAGGCATTTTTTACGGCTGGTGCATTAATACTAGTTTTTGGAGCAGCATTTGTATTGATAGATGTGATTGTAAATTCATTTACAGAAGGTTTGAGGTTTCTAGGAATCAATTTTATTATTGCAGGGACAATTACAATTGTAGTATCTTATTTGATAAGATACTACAAAATGATAGGTTTTTTGATAGGCCAATTAAAAAATAAAATCAGCAAAAAACAGGATAGATTTTCAGAATGGCATAAACCATGATTTTTTCTAAATACAAACCACGCATATTTAACAAATAGATAGAAAAAGAATATACGAAATACAGTTCTTTCAATAAATTAAAATTATACTCAAGGATATCTAAAAAAAACGGCTTTCTAATTGACAATCGAAGAGGTCAAATACGATTTTACGGGTCATGAGGATCATTTTAGGAATTTCTTTTTCAAAATTTTAAAATTAATAATAATATCAAAGTTAAATTGTTTAGAGTCTAATGAAACTTCTGCAAAATATTTCAATGAATTAATAAATAACATACGAAATTGTAAAACTCATAGAGTAAAATATGGTAAAGCGATCTTATTTGCAAAATTTATGCAATATGAATTTACTTTTCAAACAATTAAAGTAATCATTAAAGTCATTGAAAAAGATACAATTAACATATTATTTGAATCAATAGTTCCAGATTTTGTAAAATTTTTTGATGACCTTAGCATTAATATAAATACAATAAAATGGAACGAAATTGGTAATGAAAACGATGATAATCTTTCTGAAAATAACAGCAACATTAGTAGTAGTAGCAACAAGATTATAAAAAAAGACATTAAAACGATTTTCCATCTTTTAGAATTATTTATCGGATCATTGTTTTATCTAACTACAATGTCACCCACAAATAATAATAATAATAATAGTCTAATGGGAAAGATGATTGAAATAAAAGATGTTTCCATTATAAGAAAAAATTTGATCATTGAAATACTTGTTGATGAGAGTATGATAATATTAAATCTGTCACCAAACAAAAACAACCGAATATCAATAATTTTAGACAACAAACATGATACAGGTAAAACGATAAAAGAGATAATCCTTCAGGGGAAAAAAAATTAGATATTTTTATTGGAATAATAATAGCAATTTTGGAATTGGTATTCCCTAGCTACTAGTTGAAAAAAATATCAAATTGAAAAATCGATCGTTAAAGCAGCAAATACGGTCTGAAAAATATTAAAAAAAGTTTTTAATACCTAGGTTATAGATAAAATCAACAACAAATGTTTTTAAGTAGACGCAGATTGGTTTTAATCGGCATTTCAGCAATTGTAGGAGGCATTATAATATTGCTTCCATTGATATTAACTATAACTCTTCCAGATTTAAGCAAAGTAAACATTTCAATTCAAAAAATAGACTATCAAGGAGCTATTGAAAAAAACAATACAGCAATGTTAAATGTATTCTTTAATATCCACAATCCTACAAGTCAAGCTTTAACTACCTCAAAAATAGACTTTGTTCTATTTGCAAATGGGGTATCATTGGGTAATCATACAATTCAATATATAGACACCCCTTTGAACGGGCGTCCTCAGCTATTAGCAAATAGAGATACTGCCGTTCACGAATTATTTAATGTCCAAGTACCTGACAAAAATCTATTTGCAGAGTTGAAAAACAACAATGCTACAATGCAAAAAATAAACTGGAAAGCCGAAGGAACAGTAATAATAGAATCAGGGTTTAGCGAATCACCTAAACAATTTAGTTCTTCATGGTAATCGTAACATATAAAAAAACAATTAGAAAAAATTATTTATTTTAAAAAAGTAGGGATTGTTTTAGTTTTCCAAATTATTCTGTTTGTGAAATCAATATAAATTTATCAAAGGAAGTTGTCACCCACTCTTCAATAATTTGGCATTTGGCAGGACTTATTGAATTGGATTCATCTTCTATTGAGCATAGATGTTGGAACGAACAACATATACAAGGAGCACCTTCAATAGAACTTAGATCAATAGGTCTTTGTTCAACACTAGCAACAGGAATAGACTTTTTAACAACTAATTTATAGGTCCATCTACCATTATACAAAGCTTTTTCGCGAGTTATAAGAGATTGTTTCTCCAAATTTCCAACAAGCCTTGAACCATCGCGGCTGTCAAGAGAAAATAGTTTACATAGCTCTGTTTGAAAAACCCCTTCATCACCACTTGTTGTGATAGCGTCAAACACCTTATCAATAAGATCACTTTTAGAACGGATAGACAATTTGGAACTAGAAAATTCAGACGATGACAAAACATATTACCTACAACGAAATAATATAAATATCTTTAAATTTAAGTCCATTGAGGGATATTTCTTAAACAGTCAATTGATCAATAATATCCAATTCAATAGCATAGCACCACTCAATTGTATATAATGAAACATATGCATTCGATTTTTTCCAATAATAAATAAAATTATATTTTTTTCATTAGTTATTAAGAATAAATACAAATAACAGTTACAGATTATTTGTTGAAGAATATATAAAAAATTATAAATCATTATAAAAAGTAAAATAATTGCAGATTTTATTGGAATCTAATGTTGCATCAAATCGTATTTGCACTATGGGGATGCATGCCAGAACTTACGCCAAATTGTCAGGACATGACCAATGCTTCAAGCACTTATTTAGGTATTGTAATAGGCGCAATAATCGGTGGATTGATAACTTGGTGGGTATACAACAGACAAAATAAAACCGCAAAAATGCAGGATGAAATGCTAAATAAAATTGCAGATTTAGAAAAAATACATATAAAGATTCTTGAGAGAATAGAAGCTTTGGACAAAGATCATGATGCAACATTACAACATATTTTAAAAGTAGACGAAAAAGTAAAAAAAGAAATAGAAGAGAAAGAGAAAGAGAAAGAAGATAATACATAATAATTAAAAGGTACAGCTAAATTGCAAAACTAAATCAAATAATATTTAAGTAATCGCACATAATTTAAGAACAGGCAATACAATATGATTCAACAGTGTAAAACAAATTAAAATGTATATGATATAATATAAAAAGTATTGATCTATCTGTTATTTGTTGGATTAACTGCAGGCTTGCTGTCTACAACTATAATGACAATATTTGAAATTCCATTTTGGAGGCTATGGGGAGTCACAGGGATTCTGGAGTGGCATGAAAACCAAGTATTGATATCAAAACTAGCAAAGAAAATCAAAAAAAAATCCCAAGGACATAACAGCTATGTAGGTATATTATTACTCCACTTTATCAATGGGGTTTTGGCAGCAGTGATATTTCCATCCATTAATTTAATTTTTCCACACCCATTTTTTGTAAATAAATATCTATTGGTTATAGCATACGGAATAGGGTATGGCATATTATTATGGTTATTGACTCTCCTTCCAATTCATAAACCAATAACAGGAGTATCCATAAGAAATCACCCTCTAGGGAAAAAACCAGCATTAATCAGTTTTAGCGGCCATTTAATATATGGGTCGGTACTTGGCGCAACTACAGCCATGTTACAGATATAAAAAAAGAAAAAGTTTATGCAATAGTTATCAAGATTTATTTTGCTTGAATCGTTGATTCTATATAAATAATCCCCCTTTTCAATACATTAATAATTTTGAATAATACTTTGTAAAATCGAATGAGAAGATATATCTGAAATGACATAATATAGTAAAATCGATCGCAGATTATATTTTTATTCACAATCAAATAAAAACATCATTAACTATATCCAAATGGAAAAGTCAAATTAGAATAAGATACAATATAATAAAGTTAACGATAAATCCTACTGATAGTAAAAAGATATATAATTTATAATATCAAAGTCTTATAGATCATATTTAGCTATGGGTAATGACAATGACCATTACAAAACACTCGATATATTAAAAAATGCAAACAATAAAGAAATAAAAATTGCCTATAGACGACTTGCCAGAAAATATCATCCCGATAGAAATTCAAAAGTTTCTGATGAAATTATGAAAAATATTAACATAGCCTTTGAAGTTCTATCTGATCCGGAAAAAAGAAAGCAGTATGATGAAACAAATTTTAAAAAAAATATTGAAGATAATAATGATTATCAAATAAATAAATACAATAATAAAGAAAAATCCTACAATATTAACAACAATTATCAATCAATGTATGAAGAAAACAATTCATACTCATCAGACTACGCTAATATGCATAATTATGATTATACCAGTTATGAGGCTGTTGCAGAATATAAATCAAACGTCAATGTAAAGGAAAATGAAACTGTGCAAGATCGGTACATTCCAAAAAGTCAGTATGAAATAATAGTTGAACCGTCTCTTTGCCTTGCATTTGGTAGTTGCGAGACACTGGCCCCAAAAGTTTTTGTGGTTGAAAAGAACAAAAGAATAAATCCAAAGGCAATAGTCAAATCAGAAACCGGTGCAGATTTTGAAACAATTTTAGATGCAGCAAAAACATGTCCTACAAAAGCAATCATTATTATAGATAGATATTCAGGTAAACGAATTTACCCTTGATTTACAAAATAAATAGTAGAGCGTATCGATTTTATATACTATATAGTCATAAAAAATCAGATGGATATTATTATGCATTACATCGAGTAATCAGGATTAAATTAGACGTCAACATTCTACATGGTCTATAATAATTTTTCAAATAATTAGCGGATCGTTAAATGCAAAATTAAATAAATAATTATTGT
>JBQCGN010000155.1:0-3809 GCA_051955655.1 Candidatus Nitrosocosmicus sp.
GAACCAAATGTTAGGTTTAACGTAAAGTATTGAATATGGCCAACTGGAAAACATTTGTATTACAAAATTATCGTATTTTTAATAAAATTCTGCAAAATAGTTCACTTGAAATTAATCATACCTATCTTGTTTTAGAGATGGATCAACCACAAAGGTATGCTGTGGTAATATCTGTTATATCAAAAAAAAATATTTTTTATAGAAGAGGGGTTATTTCAGTAAAATGCCAGCGTAATTCCTTTAGTACAAAGTCAAACAATATTTGATTGACTGGATGAAATTTAAAGTAACAAATATCTCCAAAAATGAAAAATAAATTTCTTTTCTTCATCTTTTGATTTTAGAATGAGCAAGCCAAGGACAATGTTGTTCTAATATCTGAAAAAAAATTCAGAAATACATTGATTAAATTAATATCTTTAAAATTTATGTAGTTACTATCTGTATTTATAAATATCTTTCATTATTAGTTAGGGAGAATATAATATTAAAACAAACATTTGAGGTATGTTATATGAGTATGCTCACATTATTCCTGTAATACTTCGTTTGTAGATATTCTTAAATTCTTATGCCTTTTACTTTTTGTATTTATCTTTCATCCAGTCTCTTTCTTCCAAATACTCAATGAGTCTTAACAATTCTTTTATTTTATCTTCGCCTCCAGCTTGGTTACCGCATAACATATAATGATTTAGTAATCGTTCTTCTTCTTCTGTTGAAAGTTTATTTTTATCGTAAATTAGATCAAAGAATTTATCTTCTTTGCCTATATGGTCTTCAATAAATACTGCGTACGATTTGAGAAATCTTGCTACAGGTTCATATATTGACACATTTTTCTTTTGATTTGAGTTAATTATTATAACATTGCCTCTTTCATCTTTTCTTATATTCTCTTTCAATTCCTTTAGTTCTTTTCTTAACATCATCGCTATTCTTCTTCCTAGCTCATGTTCTATCAAAAATTTGCGTATGTCTTCTGCAAAACCGTTTTTATCTTTTGTTTGAGGGAAGTATGCTTTTTCCTCTTTACCGTGGTGAAAATTATCTATAAATTCTTCTATTATTACAGACATTATCTCCATGTCTTCTATAGGAACATATTGATTTGAATACAAAAGATTGGAACACTTTCCAGCAATATCTTTGACTCTTCTAATTGTAATGTGATCATTTTTGAGATTTTGTGTTGGATTCAGAATTTTGTAATCCAATAAGAAAATTAATGATTTATTTTAAATAAATCTTATTTTTACATTAGAAAGAAGTAGATAACCAATTAGTTGTATATACAAGATAAAATCTATGGAATAAAACTGCGGATATATAAATGCAATATATAATAGTATTTTACATTAAAAATCGGCTTGATTTAAAATGAGTTGCGATATTTCTAAATTATGTTCTTTTTTAACATGACATAGGATATGGTGTTTGATATCATTATTATTTATTCAAATATTGATAGCATTTGTATTGTTATATATATCTTTTGGCTTTATTAGTAGTTGACATTTGATATTTTGAAAAATTTTGCAAAAGTAAAGAAATTGCTTTTGATTTGTTCCAGTCACAGTTATAACAAAAATATGATGATTAGAAATCCTCTAATTTTTAATATCATTATTCTGAATTGAAATAAGAAAATGTAAATTTTAATCTGCATTGATTTTTTTGATTGAGATAGATATATTTCAAGATGCAATTTATCGGAAGGATAGAAAAAAAGTACCAATGATGACCTTTAACAACTCCAGTCTTGGCAAATATGCCCTTAATATCAACCATGGATTTTATGTATGTAATGTGATAAAAGTAAAAAGATCCTGATATGTGTACCATCTTGCATGAAAATGTAATCCTGAGGCAAGTCTGCCAAGACAAATCCACTTATCTTTCTACTTGAGGTTATCCAATGAATCGAAGGTTATAAACGATGTTTCACATCTATATATATTAACAGTATATCTTCATGGTTATTTAGGGCGTTTAATCTATGATATAAATATAATTGCTTTTTAAATTTTACATCTTAATTTTTTTTTATCGACTGTTAGTTTGCTACTATAATGAGAACTATTGCCTAAACAATTGAGATGAGCCGTAACGTTATGACTCGATTTAAATATATTTATCACATTTAAATCGTTCAAAATTTTCTTTCTAATATGTATAAAGATAATGAGTAAACGGGTTGGCTTCATAATATGACATATAGACCATATATAGAAAAAGTATTAACTGCTAATAGTTTGGTTTCAATTAGTATTTTTTATGCATAAAATAGAAAAAAAGTTAAAATGATAAAATAATATTGCTTTAATAAGGTATTTCGTTACTCAAATAATCGATACTTATTATAAAACTCTAATAATTATATTTTAACTTATTACCATGATTTGATAAATCATTTATTGAGATTCTATTTTTTATTGTTGTCTTTTTATCATCTACTAAACGAACATTTTAAAAGAATATAATCGGATTGATTGATTTAAACTGAATATAATTGTACATTAATTTTTGAAACATGGCTAAATCTCAAAGGAGAACAAAAAGAGTTCTCTCCTTTGAGTGATGAACTCAAAACAATTTGAGTTATTATATTTATGACATATGGATATATAAATGAAACTGTTAAAGATAACGATGTAATTTTTAATAAAAATTACACAAATTTTAACTAAAATTCTATCAAAAATCCAAATTTTTGCTCCCTTTTAAAACTACCATAATTATCTTACGTAGTATCAAGATATTCATGGCAAATACTTTAATTTACATTGTAATAGAAATAGAAATAGTTAAAGATAACCAGTAATAATAATATTTCTTCATTTTATGATTGGCTAATATAAGATAAACTCTTAATATTATTTATGAAGGTATGCTATAAAGAAATCAAAAAAAAGAAAGATTAGAGTATTTGTTAATTATTATTGCTGGGATATTATCCGTCGTTATTTTGACAATTTTATCTTCTTCTTGTCGACTATCTTTGACCCTTTGGTGAGTTTTCTGTTAGGTCGCAATAAGAGTGCAGAAGATAAGGAACACAGCACTCCAGCTACATTCAATGTTGGCAAGAATGGCAACATTATCTTTGCTTCAACAAATCTAACTGGCAACACACCTCAACAAATTTTTGGTAATATGGATTTTGTTGTTGATCAATTGGTATTCCATCGATAAATAACACAAAATTCACAGTGACATATGCAATAGATGCAGATGCTAAAGTCATTGCTAAAGATAACTAAAGTAGGAAAAAGACTCAACTACCACTATGAATTATCCTAAAACTTCATCATAATTTACATATGATTTAAAAAATAAACACAAAGTATTAATCAAAATTAAGTTTTTTGCTTTGAAAATTATTTGTATAGCAGAGTAATAAACACTATGTTTTTTAAATCCCATTTGGGATAGGATTCAATGGTTTGCAGTTTAAATTATCATTAAAAAAAGTTTCAACCATTTAATTATCTCAGGTATTATAATAAAAAGAGTATAATTAATGAAGTGATAATCGTTTTCAATTTTAATATTAATATATAGATCCTCTTTGATTTGGTTGTTACTTGTTATAGTTTTGAAATGCAATTTTTTCTCTGTGCAAAACCATAAAAAAGAAGTAAGACATTTTACTTAATTTATTTCAGTAGTAAATGTTCCAAACATTTACCTAGATCTCTCAAAATGTTCTTAGGTCTACCATTATGCCAAGTAAAAGCCTTTTTTAACGTGAATCTTGATCTTGTAATTGGATTAAAGACATATCATCCTAATTAATATCATGACCC
>JBQCGN010000156.1:0-5296 GCA_051955655.1 Candidatus Nitrosocosmicus sp.
ACTAGCACTCAAACCAATGTTAATACAGGTAGCAATACCGCAGGTCAAACAGCTGTAGGCGGATCAGGCACTGGCACTGGTGGTGGTGCAAGAAACACTGCAAACCAAGGCATAAGCCAACAGAATAATGCTGCTAATGCTGCATTGTGTGCTTCTGGTGCTCTTACTGGAGCTGCATGCAATACTACAACAAGCCAAGGTAATGCAAATTCAGGTAGCAATACTGCTGGTCAAACAGCTGTAGGCGGATCTGGCACTGGTACTGGTGGTGCAAGTAACGCTGCAAACCAAGGCATAAGCCAATCCAACAACGCCAA
Organism: Candidatus Nitrosocosmicus sp.; assembly: GCA_051955655.1. Classification (GTDB taxonomy): domain Archaea; phylum Thermoproteota; class Nitrososphaeria; order Nitrososphaerales; family Nitrososphaeraceae; genus Nitrosocosmicus. Next base: position 318 of record JBQCGN010000156.1, read on the forward strand.
TAATGCTGCATTGTGTGCTGCTGGTGCTTTAACAGGTCCAGTCTGTAACAATACTGCTAATCAAGCTAATGCAAATTCAGGTAGCAATACCGCTGGTCAAACAGCTGCAGGCGGATCAGGTTCTGGCACTGGTGGTGCAAGTAACACTGCAAACCAAGGCATAAGCCAACAAAATAATGCTAATCAGTATGCACAGTGTGTAACATCAGGACATTTGAGCGGATCATGTCAAGGTCCAAACGCACAATGTGTATCGGCAAAAGATAATCAAGTTTCATGTGACCAAGAGGCATTTAATAAATTAATTAATAGTGGAAAAACTGCAACAGCAAATTTAACCACAAAATAAATAAAAGATAATTTTTTGTCTTTTATAATCATCTTTTATTAATTGTTAAAGAATAACTTTATTGAAAATTATTATAAGCATTTAGACAATCTTTATGAAAGGAAAAATCTAAATGAGATAAAAATCGAACATTTTAAAAAAAGAGGCGTTCAATTTTATGATACTGCAAAGGATTTAGGCTGTTATAATTTATCTAGAATTCTTCCCTATATTGTATTAGGCGCATCAACCGACTATATAAACAAAATGAGTCTCCCCTATCAGGCTACAAGTTTTGTCGCAGGAGAAGTTTATTCAAAAAATAGTGGAATATATGCATATAAAATAATAGGGAAGAGGGGTGGAGGAATTCAATTGTTAATAGGCGGAAGCAGAAAGTTAGGAGACAACGTTTTTGCATCATTGCATCGAATTCTCATTGGAAACCAAGCAATAATGGTCACAATAAACAACATGATGCAAAATCACGATCAAATTTGGTCATGGGATTTTTTTGCAAAACACCTTATTGATAGTAATCCATCGATTTACAGAGATCTTGCAGATTTATCTTCAAAATTTATCAATAAGAGTAAATTTCATTTTGTTATATCCATTAGAACATTTGAAAGCATTGCAAAATTAAATTTTATAGAATCATACAATAAAAACAAAATCGCAGTGTTGAATGCTGAAAACAACATAAAAGTCATCATAATTACAACCTATGACATTTACAATTATCTTTCCAAAGTCATTAAAGAATCTTCTTTGATTTCTTATATAATTACCGGCGATAATTTTGAAATGGCAAAAGGGTTAAAGAAATTAAGAAAAGAATTTGGAATAAAATATCTGTTAAATGATGGCGGGCGAATCATGTCCAATTCTATAAGAGACGATGGGATACTTTCTGAGGAGCGTATTACATTAGAGCCATTCAACCCCATAACCCTTGATTACACCATTAACAGCGATTGCATTTTGGGTAAAAATGGTAGTGGCATTGATAATACCGAGATTCAAAAAGCTATTTTATTGGATTCTCATAAAATAAATGACGAAAAGTTAAATATCTATATTTATAGCATGGACGAAAACAAAGTCCTTTAACTTTAACTATTTTCCTTTTTTCTGTTTTTTAACCTAACCTGCATCCTACTTTCTCCAGCTAAAAACCTTTTCTCTTCTTCATCATTTTGTAAAATTAATTTAGGTACTTCTACAGATTTTCCTTTTTCATTTAATGCTACCAAGGTAACATATGCAGTCCCAGTAAGTGATTTTTGAGAACTATTCAAATCTTCTGCTTCAATATTTACTTCTACCTCCATCGAGCTTCTTTTTACATAATTTAGTCTTGCTTTTAAGATAAGAGCATTTCCTATGAATACAGGTTTTGAAAAGGTCATACTATCAAGGCTGGCGGTAACAATATTAGCATGGCCAGCATGTCTTTTTGCAACCAATCCAGCTATTAGATCCACATGTTTTAGTATAATTCCTCCAAAAACATTCCCCAAAGGATTAGCATCCGAAGGCAACATAACGATAGTGGTTTCGGCTTCTGATTCTTTTACAGTTTTTCCGATACTGTTAGTTTGAGTGCTATTAGTATTTTTCAATTATAGTAAAACAAACTAACCAGTGGAAGTATTATTCTTTTTTTTATTATTTAAAATTGTCAATTGATGACAAGCATTTATTATATTATCTTTAGTAGTTCATTTATCTGTATTAATATATGCATTACAAGAGAGATAAAGAGCATTTAAAAATACTATTTAAACAAATACTTATTGAGTTTATATTTATCAATTTAATTATTCAATATATGCATTCTTATTTTAATAGGAAGAATATTTCTATTAATTTAATAACTAATACATGGAATGTAAAAACAATAAAAATTAAATTTGATTGTTTAATGCTAACTTTGTCGATTTTTTTGATTTTTCTATTTGCTTTGAATGTACTGAACAGTAACAGCTCTATTTTTGTTTACGGACATTCATTATTTGGTAATAACAATAATGGAAGTGGTATTCAAGTTCAAACTAATGGAAACTATAAGGTAGAATTATCTACAAACCCTTCAAAGATTTTATTAAATAAAAGTACTGACATTCTTTTAAGGGTCACATCACTTTTGGGCGGCGGATCTGAGATAATGGAACTTCCTGTATACTTATCTCTTGCAAAAGACGGTAAGCTCAACAATTTACAACATACTCCAGTAATATTAAGCGGTGGGCATTATAATTTTAAATCAGTCTTTCCATCTACGGGAAAATACCTTTTATTTGTGGATATAAAAGACATATATTATACAAATACCATTTTAAATTTCATTTTTGAATTAAATGTCGACGTACCTTTTACAGATCAATTTTATGATTCATTGAAATCCTTTTTCATAAATTATTACTATATTTATATCCCAATTATGGGTTTAATTATTTTCTTAATTATCCGGTCTCAAAAAAAAAGTAATTTACCAGGAACAGGAACAATGATACTAGCAGCTAGATGGATATACAATAAGCTACACAGATGATTTATTTTACATATACTTATTTCAAAAATTATTTTTAGTAAATATTACAACTATATTATTGCCTGCGACCTGTGGCATTAAAAGATAACACATCGTTGTGTACTATATATTAATATTAATTATATTGCCACCTTCCAATTCCAATATTTTACAAATATAACAGAAGTTATTTCATAATCAATAGTCAAAAATCATTGGAAAGGTAAATGCATAGAATTTACTTTTTATATATTCGTATGTAACCAATAAATAAGATTGACCAAGAAGACTATCACTTTGATCTGTCAATTGATCCAATTGGCTTTGGACTTGAACTGATACAACTTGTTTTAAATTAAATAGTATAAAATTTAAAAGACAATAATAGCAAAAAAATATAATATTTGTTATTAGGATTTTTTTTTGTTTTTAAAAGGTATCGCTATACTCTCTAGTATTACTTCTTCTCCCTAATGGTTTGGTTATCCCATTTAGTCTTGAATGATATCTATTATCGTTATCATCATAACCGTAGCCATCATTATCTCTATTTCTATCCCTGCTATAGCCATAACCACTATTTCTTGATTTATAGTCTCTTCCACCAGAGAAGCGGCTCCTACCACCATATTCTCTCTTTTGATAGCCAGATCTAAAACGACTTCTTGATGTATTTGCGGAATTATAATTAAAGTCTACCTCTATTCCAAGTTCTGCGTTTAGATTTTTCAACGAATTCTTTGTAATGTTTTGGATCTTTCTTAAAGTAAACATATCATTTTGAGATACAAAGGATAAAGATGTTCCCTGAGCGCCAGCTCTAGCGGTTCTACCTATTCTATGGAAATAAGTTTCAACATCATCAGGTAAATCATAGTTAATTATATGGCTTACAGTGGTGATATCTAAACCTCTGGCTGCAACATCAGTCGCTATCAATATATTAAATTTTTTATTTCTAAATCTTGAAAGCGTATTTTCTCTTTGTCGTTGGTTTAGATCTCCATGTATACTTTCCACGTAAAAGTTTTCATTTTTCAATTTGAATGCAAGATCTCTTGCCCGCTGCTTTGTTGCAGTAAAAACAATAACATGAGTATCTTTATTGGTCGATATAGGTTTTAGAGTATTTATTAATTGTTTGAATTTATCTTTTTCATGAATTAGTAAATATGATTGATTAATGTTCGTTTGAGAAATAGTTTTTTCAATGTTTATTTGTTTTGGATCTTTCATGTATTCTTTGGCTAATTGTATTATAGAATCAGGCATTGTAGCAGAAAAAAGGCAAATCTGTCTATCAGTATTAATATATGATAGAATATCTTTTATATCTTCTATAAAACCCATATCAAGCATTCTATCAGCTTCATCGAGAACAACAAAATTAATCTTATTTAGCGAAATTGTCCCATGACTTATATGATCCAATAGTCTTCCTGGAGTTGCAACTACAATGTTGACTCCTCTGCTAAGTATTTTCTTTTGGATTTGAAAATTTTGTCCACCATAAATTGCAGTGGCTCTAATAGGAATATATTTAACAAATTGGGTTATAGTATCTGTAATTTGTATAGCTAACTCTCGTGTAGGTGCCAAAATTAAGCCTTGTAAATGATTTTTAGGGTCAATTTTACTTAAAAGTGGAAGAACGAAAGCTGCTGTTTTACCGGTTCCCGTATTAGATCTACCAATAACATCTTCTCCCTTTAAAATAAGAGGAATTATTGATTCTTGTATTGGAAATGGTTGTTCAATCCCATTTTCCTTTAATGCTTTAACTATTAGTTTTTCAATACCAAGATCTTCAAAAGTACTCAATTAATTTATTCAGCCTTGTAACATATAATTGAGTTTATACTATATAAATAGCAATGCCTCAAATAGCGAACAAGTAAAGAGACATTAGATCTCCTGCACTATTAGAAACTTTAAAAATTTCTATATCCAAGGCATAAACTAAACGGTTTTAGCAATGTCATTAGCAAATTTTATGGATAATCATTAATAATTTGTAGAATTCTATACACATCTAATTATAAGAGGTCTAATATTTCTAGTCGATTAGTGTATCTTATATAGTCCATAAAGAAAAATTCAATGGACCTTACTTGA
>JBQCGN010000157.1:0-8275 GCA_051955655.1 Candidatus Nitrosocosmicus sp.
ATTACTTTAATAATGGATTTTCACAAGGTCAAATAATAGTCCTCATTCATTTACATTTTAAATAATCAATGAGATATACAATGATAATGATTTTCATATTCGACCACAAAAAAATTAAATTTAAACCCGATAATTTTGAATCATCTCTGATATGAACAACATATTGATTTTTTCAAAGGGAAACTGAAATATAAAAATGATTTCGCTTGAAATATTTCAATTTGCCTTTATGCAACGTGCCTTAATTACAGGTACTGCTATGGCTATTTTATGTTCAATAATAGGATTATTCCTTGTTTTGAGAAGACAATCTCTTTTTGGAGATGCTATGTCTCATGTAGCTGTTGGAGGTATTGCTTTTGGACTATTTGTAAATTTGTATCCTATATGGACGGCTTTTATAGTTTCAGTACTAGCAGCATTAGGCATCACCAAATTAAGGGAATCAACAAAAATTCCACCAGATTCTGCTATAGCTGTATTGCTATCTTCCGGACTTGCTCTGGGGGTCGTTTTGATAAGTTTATCTAAAGGTTTTAACTTGGATTTGTTCAGTTTTTTATTTGGAAGTATTTTATTAGTAGGTTTTCAAGATGAAATAACAGTTTTAGTGCTAAGTTTTACTATAGTTTTAATTATCTTTTTTTTGTATAAGAAATTGATGTATATCACCTTTAACGAAGAACAAGCAAAAGTTAGTGGTTTGGATGTTTCAAAAATGAACTACCTTTTCATTATACTATCAAGTATAACCGTAATTACTTCGATTAGATTGGTTGGTGTACTTTTAATTTCTTCATTACTGGTAATCCCAAATATTACAGCAATAATGTTTGGAAAAGGATTTAGAAAAACAGCATTGATTTCTATAATAATAGCAGTATGCTCTGTAGAAATAGGAATAGTACTTTCATACGTATTGGATATTGCTCCCGGCGGAGCCATTGTCCTTGTTTCTATCATTATATTTATTATTATTATTTCTGTCAAATCTATAGTAGGGCTTTTAGTGAAAAAACAACCCGATTTTGAGAACAACCGATTGGATAGAAATGGAATGACATCAGGGGATAGTATAAGTTGAGGGAATATTCTCTTATTAAGTTCTATATGCTGATTGAATAGATTTTATAGTTGTATTTTGAGATCAAAGAAAATTTTCCAAATATTCTTTGCATCCTGTAACTTTGTCTTATATTACCTATAATTATATTGAGAATAGTAGTATATAGATTTAATTAGAAACCTAATATCTTACCATAAGCATCTATATTCCTAAATATCTAATTTGAATATCCATACCCATTCATAAAAAGAAAACCTAATCTGAAATTACAATGCACAAAGATAGAAATGCTAACATGAATATATATATTATATAAAATAGAAATTAAATATTTTAAACAACAGTGAATCTTTTTGCTTTTTATTATAGCAAAGATAATAGTTTTAGAATAAAGGTTAACTTAAAAATAGAATATGTTATATTTACTCATATTAGCTTCCTTGGATCCTTATTTTGGTATATCATAAAATCTGGATATTGGGTATCGTTATTAATACTTTAATACCAGATTCAAATATAGCCATATTAATAAAATAACGAAATATATTATAAAGGACAATATTATTTCTTAATATTGCGCTCCTTAGTTTTTAAAATAACTATATAGTTAAAATATATAAATTTATTTAAATCCATGACCATGGCTTAATGCCACGTATTTCGCATTGTTTTCTTATTATTGTTTTTGAGCGCTTGAGTGATTCCTCTTCATTCATATTGCCATTTTTTAGATATTGTAAAAAAACTTGTTCGAATAGTTTTTTTGCTCTTTCCTCGTCGAATTCTTTGTAATTTTTTAATTTTGTATTTTTCTTTTTCTTCCCATTTGCTTTATCATTATTTTCTGCATTTAATGTATTTGTTCCTTTTAAATCCATATATTCTTCTTTACAAATATGGCAACTCCAATCAAAAAAAAATCCATGAATGTTGCATTTGATCAATAATTTTAAAAAAATATATTATTATTTAACTTTTTCATTATATGCATAGATAAATAAATTGATTGCTGGTGCTACAATGCCATAATAGCTCAGCCTGGTAGAGCGAGGGTTTCGTAAACCCTAGGCCGTGGGTTCGAATCCCACTTATGGCTTTAATACCAAATTAAAAATCCAATCAAGTAACTATTAATCTTACATGATCCATTTTTCTGTTTCCATAAAATTTTTTAGTCATATTTTTAATATCTTCTGCATCTCCATAAAGAACAAAAATTTCTAAACATCTATCTTTATCTATTTTATTATGTATATGTGTGCTAATTATTTTATCATAATCATGACGCATTTCGCTAATTTCTTGATCTGATTTTTCATCATGAATTACTAAAAGAACAGAGTGTAAAGCGCCTACTAATCCTTCTATCCTTTTTTCTTCCAAAAGTAAATTCCTTACACTTGCTCTTACAATTTCTGATCTTCCTGAAAAACCGAGGATTTCTTGTAATTTATCTAACTCTTGAATAATATTTTCATTTAAAGAAATACTTACAATCGGCACTATTTTATATCTATTATTATATCATATTATTTAATTTTTTTAGCAAAAATATATGACATATTTCTATGATGTTATCGTTTCACATTTTTAATAATTTTATTGATATGATAAAAATCGATTTAGTATAATTTTATTTTAGATATCATTATTTATTGGTTGAATTATTGTATTATATAATTGAGTAGAAATGTTGAATTAATCTGTTTATCTATTCTCTCTCTTATCCTTATCTATTCTCTCTTATCCTTATCTATTTTCTTAACTTATTCTTTTGCATTACAAGAGAATAAATCTAATTTCTCTTCCTTAAATCAAAATGATATTTTTGGTATTAAAAAGATATATCCAACAAAACAAGGTGGCAGAGAATGGTTTATGAATATGTCCAATCCTAAATATGATCATAATATAGATTTTACTTTTGATCCACATTTAGTTAAAAAAAATGATAGCTCATGGGAGCTTGATAAAAATAATAAAATTAGAATTAATGTTGGCACACCACCAAATTTGCCTCCTTGGAAAAACATAGAAATAACAGGGTATATAAAAGTCATTTCTTTTATCAATTCTACTGATATTAATTCGACAAGCAAAAATGGTATAACCGATATAGATTGGGTTTCAAGAACAAGCATACACAATGAAAATTTACCATGTGCTGGATTATCGTTACATGGTGGAATATATCCTGACGGCACAGTGGCTTGGAAAAAAGAAATTTGGTTTACTGGAGGATATACCAAGGAAAAGTCAATACCTAGAATAACAGAACCAATACTTAACAGATGGATAGGATGGAAAGTTGTCATACATAATATAAATAATGATTCGGCTGTGAAGATGGAATCATATCTAGATAATTCCAATTCAAATTATTGGGTAAAAGTTTTTGAAATAACAGATGATGGTAACTGGTTTGCAAACAGCTCTGATAAGGTTTTTTATAGTGCAAATTGTGGAAGATCTAAAGATCATATCGTTTTAAATCCCGGACCAATTATAACTTTTAGAGCAGATAATGTAGTATTGAATTTCAAAGATTTTAGTATAAGAGAAATAGATGATCCTTTGTAAAGTTACAGTCCATTATCTATTGCTGTATTCGCACGGATTTATTCCTTTAAATTAGTTATTTTTATTATTCAATCAACATTAACAGCCAATTTGATCAATTGATTTTTATTATATATGTATTTGTATAATAGAAAATAAGTGTTTTATTAGAGAAAATTTATTGTAATGAAATAAATTAATGATATCGTACTTTTAATTTTAATTTATATATGCAGTTGGATTTAAATGATGATAAACTTGCTTCCTTTCTTAACTTTATGGGTTATGATTCTTTTTATCCACCACAGAAATTAGCTATAGATAGCGGTTTGTTAAAGGGATCTAATATTTTAGTAGCTACACCAACTGCAAGTGGCAAAACCTTAATATCTATATTAGCCGCTATCAAGGCATTAGAAAAAGATAAAAAAGTAGTTTATATAACTCCATTAAGATCTCTTGCACACGAAAAATTTATTGAATTCAATAATATAGACAAATCTAAAATTTTCTCAAGAAAAATAAAAATTAAAATTAGCACAGGTGATTTTAATACTTCTAATACCGCTCTAGGAAATTCTGACATTATAGTATTAACTAATGAAAAATTGGATTCAATAATTAGACAAGGTGCTGCTTGGCTATCTAATGTTGGTTTGTTTATTTCCGATGAAATTCATCTAATTGGGGATTTTGATCGGGGACCTGTTCTAGAAATGGTCCTTACAAAAATAAAGAAATTTTATACTTCCTCTCAAATTTTAGGTTTGAGTGCTACTGTAACAAATTCTGCAGATATATCTGATTGGCTGGACTGTAAATTGGTAGAAAGTTCATGGAGGCCAACCCGATTATTGGAGGGTGTTTATACAGATGGTTCTATCTATTATAATGATAATTCAAAAAAAAATATTTCTCAATCAGGAAAAGATTACTCATCTATCACACGGGATTTAATATTGGATTCTATAAAAGATGATGGACAAAATCTTGTATTTGTAGAAACTAGAAAACGATCAATCTCTTTAGCTAAAACAACATCACAATATGTTTCTAGAATTTTATCTCAAGAAGAAAAAACAACAGCGCAAAAAGTTTCTAAATTACTTCTAGATAATAATGATGATACGGATTTAACAAAAACTCTGTCAAATTTGATATCCTCTGGAGTTGGTTTTCATCATGCTGGTTTGAGCTTATCTAGTAGAGAGATAGTTGAAAAGGCATTTAAAAATGGAATAATAAAAGCGTTATTTGCTACCCCTACTCTAGCTGCCGGTGTAAATCTTCCAGCTAGGAGAGTAATTATTACAAGTATTTCTCGATATGATTTTCGATATGGCTATGCAGTTCCAATAAGTATTCTTGAATATAAACAACTTTGTGGAAGAGCAGGCAGACCGCAATATGATACTTTTGGAGATTCAATAATAATATCAGATTCAAAAATACCATATGAAGAAATATATGATCATTATATAATGGGTATACCGGAACCTCTTAATTCTAATCTTGAAAATGATGTTGCTATAAAAATTCATTTACTTGGATCTATTTCGTCCTTTTTTGGAATAAATATTGATGATATCTATGATTTATTTTCAAAAACATTTCATTCATTTCAAAATAAAAGCAGTTCAATTTTATATAGTAAAATAGATACTTCATTGGATTATTTTTTAGAAGAAGGGTTAGTTAAATATGAAAATAAAAAGTATTTTCTTACAGAATTTGGCAAATTGGTATCCACTTTATATCTAAATCCAGAAACCGCAGTAACTTTTAAAAAAATTATTCAATCAATAAAACCCAGTTCTTTAAAAACAAATAATGGGTTTGGTTTTTTACATACTATTACTTCGAGCCCTGATTTTTATCCTAAATTCTCTTTTAGAAAACAGGATATAGACGAATTTGGTATTATCTTTTACAATAATTATGAGGAATTTTTTGTTGATGTTAATTTAATGGAGTGTTCACGAAGCCTTTGGACTTTATACGAATGGATAAATGAATCAACAGAAAAGATAATCTATGAAAAGATGAGTATAGAACCTGGCGATGTTCATAGAATTGTTGAAGTTTCCAATTGGTTAATGTCTTCAATCTATGAAATAGCTAAATTATTAGGTAGGTCTGATTTACTTCCTGTTATCTTTTCACTTCAAAATAGAATAAAACATGGGGTAAAAAAAGAACTTGTTCCTTTAGTCCAAATTAAAGATATAGGTAGAGCTAGGGCACGTTCATTATATTTATCCGGAGTCCATGTACCAAGTGATCTATTTGTTATATCCGAATCTAAACTATCAAAGATTCCCAAGATAGGGCCTAAATTAGCAAAAAAATTAAAAAAGGCTTACACTTGAACTTTCAAAATAATGAATATCCTTATTTTGTATTGACAATTCCTATATTGCCTAGTTCTGAACCTATTCCGTATCCCACTAACGCTATACCTGTACCCAATATAGACATCTCTAAACCTCCTTTAATCCAGCTCTTCTTTGCTATTTTACCTTTAATTGCCCCAACCAAAAAAGAAAATATTAAGCTAATGGAAATGGCAATCAATAATGCTATAAAATTAGAAAACATTCCTGTTTTGACAATAAAATATGGAATAATGGGGAGAATTCCTCCCATTAAAAAGGAGATAAACATAACAATTGCACCTTTTATAGGCGAACCGATTATTTCTAAATTCAAACCAAGCTCCTCTGTAAGCATTGTTTTAAGCCAAACTTCTCTATTTGAGACAATTTTATTTACGACCATATCCAATTCGGCCCCTGAAAAACCTTTAGACCTATAAATCTCTTCTATCTCTTCTCTTTCTTTATCAGGATAGTGATCTATTTCATATTCTTCTCTTTGTATTTCTGATTCTAAAACCTCTCTTTGGGATTTAACTGCAAGATAGTTTTGTACTGCCATAGCTTTAGCACCCGTAAACATACCTATCAACGCTGCAAGAATAACGATATCCACTCCAATAGATGCTCCGCCTATACCTGCGACTATCCCTAAGGAAGTGTTTACCCCATCACCGAAGCCAAATACTATATCTCTAATATAATTACTCTCTCTAATATGGGGTTCTAAATGATAATCCGTTTCTGTTTTCAATTATATATAAATATTTTTAAGATCGATATAATCTTTCAAATAGTTGTATATAATAAGGAAATTATATTACACAGAAATAGAAATTATTGAAGTTATAATTTAGTTTTCATAAATCTATATTGAACAAAGAATATTATCTATAGAATATATTTTAATCCACCTCTTATTTTGTTGGTGTTACTTTAAAAGTATCTGCCATTGACTGTACAACTGGAGTGTAATTATCAAATACTGATTCTCTGCCATCATAAATTATATAATAAACTTTATTACCGATTAGAGTACCAATTTCCATATCTTTCATTCTAAATCCATCACCCGTAGTATAAGTAAAAACTAACTTGTAGGCTTTATTTTCTGCAAGGAAACCATTTGTATTGGATTCTATAACCTTAAAATCTTTAATATTATTCTTATATAATGAGCTTAAAGATCTAAGGTAAGCACCTATATCTTTAATACTGTTACCTTGTTTGTCTTGATGTACTTCTACTATTACATTATCATCTTGAACGGGTGAAAGGAATGTAACAATATCTATATCCGTATCCTGTACTCCAGCACTTCCAATAATGCTCCAATTATGAGGATATTTTATTGTTATACCATAGGTTGAATTTTGATAAGTTGAAAGACTACTATTGGTGTCTTGAGCATAAACTAAATTTAGAGGTTTAACTGAATAGACAGCCATACAAGATAAAAAAATTAAAGGAATTATAAATAAAAAGTATTTACTTTTGGATTCATTTGTCATTATAGTGCTTGTAAATAAGTAATTGATAATAAATTTTATTATATTTTTGTAACCCCTGCGTAGAAAAACTAATACCTTGTTATTAGATTCCAATATGTTTAATTATTGATTATTCTTTAAATATACTTTTAAAACTTTACTTTAAGCATTAGTATAGAGAATATCCACAATTGTCTAATAAAGATAAATGATTATTACTTATAAAAGCAGACCATATCAAATAATTAGGGAGTTAAGATATGCAATGTATATTATGCGATTAGGGGGAAAGGGTGATATTTATGAAGTATAACCAATTAATCTCCGAAGAAGAGAAAGTCATTGTATACAAATGGATAGAACCTCTATTTACAGGAGAATATGATATTTTTAAAGAGGAAGGATTGTATATCTGTAGAATAAGTAATGCTCCTCTTTTTTCATCTAAAGGCAAATTCGATGCAGGATGTGGATGGCCAAAATTTGATGAAAGCATGCCCATTGCAATAAAACGTGAACCTGGTCCAGAGGGAACTAGAGTAGAAAAAGTATGCTCAAAATGTAATGCACATTTAGGATATGAATTTGTAGGAGAGCAAATAATGCCCAAAAATACACACAAATGTATAAATTCGTTATCTATGCTTCTTGTACCTAAAGAAAAGGAGATGCCAAAAACAATTCATGGATAGTCATACTGAAACTGCAACACTTGCAAACGGCTGTTTTTGGTGTAGTGAAGCAATATTTAAAAGGCTTAAAGGTATAAAATCCGTTTTACCTGG
>JBQCGN010000158.1:0-3347 GCA_051955655.1 Candidatus Nitrosocosmicus sp.
GGGAACCTCAAAGAAGGTATTTGAAAAAGTTGACCACAGACTTCATGTGGTACATGCACCTCATAGATGGTATGCCCTGGAAGAAAAAGAGCACGGTGTCAACCAGTTGCGCATTATCGGCGGAGTGAGCAACTGTTGCCTACAACATGGACTAAGCTTTTATGTTAATTCTACTACTACTACTACTAACACTACTGCTAGTACTAGTACTATTACTAGTATAAACAGCAATATCAATATCACACAAACAAAAGATACTTTGAGTTTAAATGGTACTAGCAGTATTGTCGACTCTATCCCCACCACCACTACTAATGCTAATGCTAATCCCATCACCTTCAATAATGCTTCAAGTACATACTTGAACAAATTATCTTTGGGTATACCTATGCATCCTGTTTCTTCAATTGAAGTAGCCGAGCTTACTAAAATCATTGAAAATGCTCACAGGTACCTTCAGATCTCATTTGCAGAAGAGCTTTATCTTTACTGCAAAGCAAACGGTATTAGCTTTACAGAATTAAGAGATTCGCTTAATACAAAATGGAATGTAGATATATTAGAACCAAGAGACGGAATTGGCGGACACTGCCTTCCAAAGGATACAAAGATGTTTATCAATTCATCAGAGATATCAAAAAGCAAGATATTGCAGGCAGCAATGCAGGTGGATGAAAGTTACAGAGAGTTTATTCAAAATGGCGAAAAATATGATTTCTTAAATCCAAATATACTGGTTATAGATGATGATGTATATATTACTAATCTTGTGAGAGAATCTTTGGTAAAGAATGGATTTGAAGTAACTGTATTTAATGATCCTCTTTTGGCTCTAAAATATTTTAAAATAAATTCAAAGGAAATTAATATTGTTATATCTGATATTGACATGCCTGAGATTAATGGGATGGACCTTATATCTGAAATTAAGGAGATAAAGCCTAACATCAAAGCAATTTTTATAACTGCTTTTGATACCGATTTTATTGAATCTGCTTTAAAGAAATATGATTATAACATAGATGGCATATTTCAAAAACCCTTGCGTAACAAAGATCTATGCAACTTTGTAAATCTACTTCTGTTACCTTTAGTTAGCTGATCAACCTTGTTTATAATCTGTTTTTACATTTCCAATATGAAAATACAGAGATGATAATGGTGTTAAATATAGATTAAGAATGAAATAAAATGTTTAAAATAAAAGTAAGAGATGCAGTGGACAAACTATCAAAAACCAAGATGGGTATTCATTATTTGATAATATATTCTAGCATCCAATCACTAAGACAGTTTTATTCTTTATATGCTAAAAGACAAATAATAGAGAACAATGAATATGTTCTTATCAATCCTTTTTATGAAACAATTGGTTCTGATGAAAAAAATGCTTATAAAGATAGGTTATTGAATCAATTTAAAAATGAAGAAGAAGAGGCATTGTTAATAATAGATGCTTTTCACACTTATTTGGATCAAAAGTCCTTAGAGAAATCATTTGATGAAAAAATAATAAATCGTTCAATGCAAATAAGAAAAAAGGGTATTTCAATAATGAATGAAATAGGTCCATTTCCTTTTAATGGCATGTTTAAAAGAATTTTAGAATATGAGTTATCCTTGCCGTCTGCTTTTAATATGCCTATAAAGTTATTTTGCTTATTCTATCAAGAAGATTTTGAGGAGTTTTCTTTTGAGCAGAAACAAAAGTTAATTGAGTGTCATGGAAAGGTCTTGAGGATAATTGACTAGAATATTCTAGATTCAGACAACATATCTTTATCTGATTGTAATAAAGTTTTTCAATCTCATATATTGATAAAAGTTGATTATAATCCTTTATTTGCTTTGTTAACTTAATCGTTCATCATATCCTTGTTGTGCATATTTACATACAGATCAAGCCCTTTTCTACTTTCAAGAATATTAAATAAATATGATATGTATATTCTATATGTATCGGTATCATTTGCAACAGTAAACTGTATATTTAAAAAAGTAGCAGTATGGTAAACTGCAAACTAAAACAAAGAAAAAAAATAAGGGAAAGATTGTATATCAATTTAGTGTTTTGAGGCATAGATATGGCTTATGATGTATCAACAATCAGCCAAATGTACTCTTTTTTGTTAACACATAATTAACTAGACAGAAAAAATAATATCAAATGAAAAAATGCTAATAAATAATGTAATAATTATTGGATTTCTGATATTATATCTAATAAAATTCGTTTTGGAATAAAAGTTATTCATTTACAAAAAAAAAAATTTGACTCAAAATATTGCACTCAGATAATTGCATGATTTAATTTCTTACATTTGTATTGCACTTATTGCAAATAATACTTATTTTTTATATAGATATTGTGGTTATTGTATTAATTATGGGTTTTTTAGATACAATAACGATTGGAAAAAATCATGACATGACATATTTGTACTCTACCGTTTATAGCAAAACTCATAATTAGAATGTGAGGTGAGAACAAGGATGAATATTATAGAATTTGAATCTCAAGTTATAGTTGAAGCAAAGCTCTGCGGTTGCATCAACAATAAAAAAAGCGTTTCCTATCACTTTATAGACTCTGTGCATAGTCTATGTCTTGGCAAAAGAGAAATAATTTTTGCACAAATACAGGCTTGCGAGAAACTATTAAAATATATAAAAGACGATGCAGAAATGGATGCAATCAAAAAGGAGATTTCAGAGTTAAAGTTGACATTGGATATGCTACATTACTAAAAATCGGTAATAAATGTAATTCAAGTGTCACTTTGATAGGAAAACTTCTTTATTGCTGTTACTATTTTACTTGTCTTTGGTTAATTTGAATATAGTTTTTCGATCTCATATAATTAAAAATTTTAAGTTTGTATTAAAACTTTGATGAAATATATTTAAATAATTATACCAAGACTGTAATAAAAGTGCTACTTCAGGTATTGGTTTAGGTATAGCCAATTTTTTTGTTAAAGAATATACTGAAGTAGTTTTTTAGTGATATTAATAAACCGTTATACAAAGATGCAGTTCATGAGGTTATTGCTTCTGTCATGGAATACAAAGACAATGCTTTATTTGTCGATTATGATGTTTCTATCAAAGAATCAGTAAAAAGACGATTACAAAAACAGCTGAATAAGTCGACTTGACAGATCTTTTGATAAATAATACGTGATGTATAACATTGCACTTGAATAATTGCATAAAGTATAATCTTACAATTTAATTATTTCTATTGCAAACAAGACATTCTCTTTATAAGATTATTTCAATGTATATTTAATAACTCAAAATTGTTTTGGGTTCATCTCTCAAAGGAGAGTTAACTCATTTCCTTT
>JBQCGN010000159.1:0-2998 GCA_051955655.1 Candidatus Nitrosocosmicus sp.
AGCGATATAAACATAGTCTTCATAAAATAACTACAAAATGAACGAGGAAGATAATTCGGGATATTATTTTTCATATTTTGTCAAAACATGCGAGGCAATAAGAAATACGCAAGGAAAAAATAAAAAGATAGACATAATTGCAAAGTATATTTCAAAGTTAAATCAAGATTCTTTACACATTGCAGTTTTATTTCTTTCAGGAAAGGTGTTTCCAAGAGGATCGCCTTATAATCTAAATATAGGATTTAAAACAATTTTACAGTCGCTGTTTGAGATTTCTAATTTAAATAATAAAGACATAAAAAGAATCCATCTTCAAACAGGCGATATTGGAGCCATTGCAGAATATGCAATATCCAAAAAACACGTATTGACTCTCTTTAACCATTTAGAAAATATGAAGGAGGAAAAACTAGCATTAAAAGATATACATAATCAGTTCAAAAAAATTTCATCTCTCCATGGATCTCACTCCAGTAACGATAAAAAAAACTTGTTAAAAGGTTTACTTTTAATGTGCTCGCCTCTAGAAGCAAAGTACTTGATTAAAATAATTACGAATGAATTGAGAATCGGTTCGTATGAAGGGCTCGTTGAGATGGCCATTGCAAAAGCATTTGATAAAGAAATCAAGAATGTAAGAGAAGCAATATTAGTTTCTGGAAATATTGCTAATGTTGCAGTATTATCAAAGGAAAATTCACTTGATAGTGCAACTATCGATCCCTTCGTTCCGATGAGTTTTATGTTAGCAGATGTAATGTTTTCTTCAAGCGAAATAATCGAATATTTCAAAAAGCCCCTGTTTTGTGAATATAAATATGATGGAATAAGAGTTCAGCTACATAAATTTGGTGATAAATGTAAACTTTTTTCTAGAAATCTTGCAGATATATCATATGCTTTTCCAGAGGTGATTGAAGATGCAACACAGATAAAGGTAATACCAAATGACAAGGATAAAGAGGAAGACAAAGAAGACGCTAATCCAAAAGAAGAATTTTTACTAAAAAATAAAAACGGTAAACATAAACAATCTATCAAAGACAACACTGACTTTATATTAGATGGTGAGCTGATAGCATTTAAAAACAACAAGCCTTTACATTTTCAAGAGTTACAAAAGAGGCTTGGAAAAAAGACTTCAAAAGATGATATAGTAAACGAAATACCAGTATGTTACATAGTTTATGATATAATGTTTTTTGAAAAGGATCAAGTTATAAATAGAACACTTGAACACAGAAAAAAAATATTATCGAAATTTATGTTAAAGAATTCATGCATAGACATAGCACAAAGCGATATTCTAATATCAGCAAAAGAAATAGAAATCAAGTTCAGAGAAAGTAGATCCAAGGGTCATGAAGGGTTAGTCATTAAAGATCCTTTATCAAGATACCATCCGGGAAAAAGAGGAAGATATTGGATAAAATTAAAAGAGGAGCTTGATACAATTGATGCAGTAATAGTGATGGCCGAGTATGGCCATGGGAAGAGAGCAGGCACACTTTCAGATTACACTCTTGCTGTGAAGGATTTTGAAGACACTTTGTCTTTGAGAGAAGACAGCGATTCAATATTTTCAGGGAACTTAGAATATCCTTTTAAAAATTTAAAAATCATAGGAAAGGCTTATTCAGGTCTATCCAATAAAGAAATTGATGAAATGACAAAAGAGTTAAAGTCTTTAACCATTGAAGACAAAGGCAACAGAATTATCGTAGAACCAAAAATAATCCTCGAGGTTTCTTTTGATACAGTTCAGAAAAGCAATCGACATGGCAGTGGATATGCGTTACGCTTTCCAAGAATAAAAAATATTAGATACGATAAAGATTCCAAAGATATAGATTCCCTAGATAAAATAAAATCTATTTATGAAAATCAATTTCATGTAAAAAATACAACAAATTTCTAAATAAAAGATATAACATCACATATATTATAAAATCAAAATAAAATTAAATCTGTTCTGAAAGCAAATTATAAATCAATAAAATATACGCAATTCAAAACGTAGTCAAATAAAAGCCAGAATCATTAGCATAATTAAATTTAAAACAAGTACTTAACATAATAAAGTTGCGTGTCATATTTGAAAAAGTTATATTGTTCTTTAGAATCGAAGAATTAGTCATTATTATTATTTTTAAAAATTACGAAATAATCATACAATATTAACTATTCGATTGTTGTACAATACACTATATAAATCATCCAAACTATTAATATATAATGAAATTATATCGTTTTTCTGGAATTGTTTATACAATAATAATAGCAGCAATTTTAACAACAACAATTGCTACAAGCCCGTTGAACTTATTGCAATTAAACAATGCAAGTGCTCAACAACAGGCAAATCCTAACATGCAAACATCGCCAAATCCTACGCCTTCAATGCAAGGCTCAAACATGGCCCAGGCTAACAGCAGCATGAATCTTGGTTCTGGTATAAATAATCCTTCGACTATGAATCAAGCACCCAGTATTACAGGCTCAATTTCCATATTTGCACCAATATTAAACGCATTTAAATCATCAATTCATACAAGTCTTGATAATGCAATAACAACAGCTCAAAGCTCTTTAGGTAATAACGCTACGACATTAGCAGCTTTCATTCACCCTGACAAAGGCTTTATCGTATACGAAATATTTGCTCTTGACGTCAACAATAACATTCACAAGATAATTGTAGATCCAGGTAATGGAAGGATCTTATCATCCCAACAGATGTCACTCATAGAGATGATGTTAATGTTGCACAGTGGTATGGGCATGGGTCCAGGTATGGATAACGGAATGATGAGTCATGGTATGGGTATTAATCAACCATGGCATCAATGATAAAATAATATACAATTTAGAACTAAAAATCAACATCTTTTTTTAAGATGGCAATTAGTTTGCTATAAACAACTTTTTCATTATGTCAAACTATATATATTATTTATAATACACAATTAAAAACAATACAATAAAAAGATAAACA
>JBQCGN010000160.1:0-5315 GCA_051955655.1 Candidatus Nitrosocosmicus sp.
CGTTTACAAACTGCTTTGCCGTTGCAAGGCCTATACCTCTATTGCCCCCAGTAACAAGTGCAATTTTTCCTTCAAGCTTTCCCATGCATTTTCACTTTAGATATCATTCGCTACTCCTGCTAAATCTCCGTTTATATGATTTTTCATGAGATAAATTTAGTAGAAAATATCTGACCTGTAAATATCGAGATCTTTTAGCAACAAGAGATACTCAACGTGTAAGAATCTTCTCAAGATATAACTAACGGGAAATTGTTTTAAAAATGAAATTATAGATAAGCATAAAGATATTAGTTTAATCGGTTATCTTATTATGTGTCTTTACATTCTCTTCCATGCTTGCAAAGTTTTATAGTCCAAAGAACTGATGTCCTCTTTCTTTAACTTGCCATACTGGTTGTATTGCTGCTCAAACCCTCTCTAAATTCTTTCTAAAACTTCCTCTCTGTCTGTTCCTACAATAACAGATTCAGTGTTGTTTAGCTGAAAGTCATAATGTATCTCACCGTCTAATATTTTGATAACACCTTTGTGGATGTCTATTTTTATTGGTTCTTAATAATAATATTTGTCAAAAAATAATATAGAAAACAAATGTAAAAAATAGAAATTGTGATCAGTCTGGCAGATTTAACAGCTTTGCTTTGCCAGACTAGAGACGTCTTTACCTAAACTCGAGCCTTGTGACTTAAAGATATGTGCAGCTGATGATGTTCCTTCTCCTAAAACTCTTCCATTGCTTGTTGCCTGAAAAGATTGTCCATCTAGTCCACATGTATTTTCAGAATGACGAATAGCATTTGCTTGTTGCATTATTAAGGTGCTAATCATGCTTGCGGTTGCTATAATGGCAATTAATGTTAATATTGTAATTACTTTCACATGATTCTATAATACTTTTTAATATAAAAGTAATCCATATCGAAATATTAATCTTATATCGATGGTTTTTGAATTTCTTGGAATTTTATAGTTATAATATTTAATTATCTTATTAAAATCTATCAAAAGAAACATTACTTTGATTTTCACATTAGTTAAAATCCGCTATTATTTAATTGAGAAGTTTGACTAAATGAAAATTCAACATTCCATTGATAATTAGATTGACTCCTAAAGCAAATATGATGATATAAAGTATTTTTATTTGAATTATGTTCAAAGGGACATTTTTAAATATTTATACATCTTCATGTCAGTCTGCTTGCCATAAAATTATAACTCTTGCAATATTGATGTAGGCTATTTGTCAATCTATAAAACATTTGGAATTATCATTGACCAATTATTGTTTTCTATTTATACATAAAATCTAAAAGAGTTACATCCTTTTTCTTGACTGATGCATTTAACTCATCAAGTTTCTTTCGGTGTAGTGTCATCGCCAACAGGAAAAATAAACAATCAATGTTTGATTGCGAATCTTAAATGTTTATTACGTTTATAACACATTCATTATATCTGCATATTTCCAGGATCATTTTCAGCAAAATCAATTTGTCTTCTTTGTGAAGTGAGTATATGAAACCATGCCATTTTTTACTGAATCAGTAAAACAGTAGCTTCCTTACAGGTTCGATTTCACATAATGATTCAAGTTCTTTCTTTAAAGTGTCTTCATCTATAGCAATGTCTTCTTTGTTAAATTGCAAGAGTTGTTTATAATGATGGAATACAGCACCCATCATAACAGACTCTGTGACAATGGGATTTGATGCATTACCGAGATAAGAAATATATAATTTCACTCTATCAAATACCTTATCAAAATTCCTGTTTGTCCTTTTTGGTAGGTGGCAGATTCTTAAATAAAGACCATTTGAGTTTTCTATTTCGAGTATCTGTCTGATTGAGGGGATTGATCTTCTCATCTAAATCTACTAACAATACCTATCAAGAACTCTACGCAGTGTTTATATGAGCAATTTTATTATACAAACCGAATTCAAAATCATTTCCTGTTATAACTTAACATACATTGACTAGAACTTGAATTGGAAATCACACCAGCACATAAGACAATGAAATAATATTTAGGAATGTTCTTTCTATTTTCTGCATCAAATTATATTAAGATCGGGCTTATGAATTTCATTATAAAGAAAAAATATGGCTTTTATAAAGTATTAATTACATTAACTGATAATGAATAAAAATATAACACTATTTACTTCGATAGTAATGGCTTTTGCATTATTTTTTGCATATACAATTTCTGGCTCTATTGCAATAGCTCAAAATCAATCTTCTTCCGCATCATCCGCAGGACAGCAAAATGGAACAGCTAACCCAGTAGGAGGCCAAGGTCAACAACAAGGACAACAACAAAATCAAAGTCAAAACCCGTTACAACAGTTAGGTTCATCTCTTGGCAATATGTTATCTGGCAAGAAATAAAATATTAAAAATAATGACTTTATCTTCGGTATTTTTTTATTAATTTTGTATTAAATTATACAAATTATTTATGGTTTTTAGTAAATTACAATGGTATCGTAAACCTGTCTCCTTTAACTCATATTTATTTTTGTAATAAGTTTTTCTATTAATGGATCACATGTCTTTTTAACCTCAAGTTAAAGTATTTCAATGACCTGAGAATGTTAAAATCAAAATCTCGTTATAGGAGCAATTTAGAGAATAATGGATACAAATGTCTTACCATGTTCTAATGGTTACATTAAATTGTGTATTTTATTATAGTAAGTTATTTTAAAATTCTTTAATAGATTTTTGATATGAATTCAATATCTCCATCTTTATAATGGAAAAAGAGTTTGATAAAACTTTCAATAATAGTATTATCTATAATTTAGTTCATGCTTTTTCAATAGATTTCTGGCCAAAAGGAGGGCGGTTTCTAAGCCAATACCGCTTGAGCTACCCGTCACAAGAGCAACTTTAAGTTCTTGCATGTAACTAATCTACAATCGGTTTTCTTCAATGTATGATTTTCTCGAAATACTTATTCATTAATATAATCTTATCTAATAGTTCCTATCACTATATTTGTCTCTACTCTTGTTCCACATAGAAGAAAATGAAAAAGAAATAACAGAAGTATTGTATGGCATTGAAAATACTGCAAATAGAGGCATTCAGTTTATGCAAAATGCTCATGAACATATGGATCTTTTTGGAGAAAAAAATGGGCCCTCTATAATTATTGAATTTCCTGATATATATAAAAATAACTATATTGCAGCTAAAAATAGAGGAGTTAAAATAAGATTTATCACAGAAATTACTAAAGAGAATATCCATTATTGCAAACAAGTAAGAGAAATAGTCACAGAGATGCGGCATTTGGAAGGGTTAGTTGGTGGAATCGCCGTCACCGAAAAAGAATACATGACAACAACAACACTAAAAAACAAACGACTATTAACTCAAGTTTTTTATAGTAATGCTTTTGAGGTAGTAAAACAAGGTCAGTACATCTTTAATACCTTTTGGGAGAAGGCAATATCCGTAGAACAAAGAATTAAAGAAATTGAAGAAGGACTAGAACCATTAAAAACCAAGGTATTGGAAAACAAAGAAGACATTTATAATCATCTTAGATTTGCAATTAAAAGATCTATTGAAAGAAATGTTTGTTCTTCTATAGGTGGAATGAAGTTGATATACGATAATTTCTTTAATTTTTATAAAGACATTATAGAAAGACAAAAGATAAAAGGAGAAGGCAATGCCATAAGATGGCTTACCTTTATAGATAACGATAAAAAAAGTATAGAATTAGTAAAAGAATTTTTAGATGCTGGTATACAAGTAAGACACATAAAAAATCTACCATCGATGAATTTTTCTGTAGACAGCAAATGTATTCAAGCAACAATAGAAAGTATGGACAAAGGCAAACTTATGAGTAAACTTTTAGTAAGCAATGAACCTGCGTATGTAAATCATTTTAATCTATATTTCCAAGAACTTTGGAATAATTTTGGAATTGATGCTAAAGAGAGGATTAGAAATATTGATGAAGGACTGGATTATGATACAGAAGTAATTATCCATTCTGATAGAACCTTAGATCTTTATTTAGATATCGTTCAATCAACAAAAAGTGAAATATTACTTATATTTCCAACTCCACGAGCATTCATAAGGCAACTTAAAGCAATTTATCTAGCAAAACAAGTTTCAAAAGAAAGACTGGTCAAAGTCAAGATATTAACTCCTACTAACGATTTTGTTGAAGAGTGGATAAAGAAAATATTGAAAGATGAAGCAGAAGAAAATGATCAGAATAGCACATATAGTCGACTAGATTATTTTTCCCATAAATATATTGAAATTCGGAAAATTGTCCAAATGCATCAAACTAAAGCTACTATTTTGGTTTCAGATAGAAGAGAGTCTTTAGTTATGGAACTTAAAGATGATACAAAAGAGATATTTACACAGGCAATTGGACATAGCACCCACTCCACAAGTAAAGCAAGTGTATTGTCTTATGTTGCAATATTTGAGAACCTCTGGAAGCAATCAGAATTATATTATGAAATAAAAAAGTCAAATGAAAAACTAGAAGATAAGGACAAAGTCCTCAATGAGTTTATCCATGTTGCAGCTCACGAATTAAGAAATCCTATACAACCAATTTTAAGTTTATCACAAATGGTTAGATTTGAATTATCAAAAGAAGCAGAGTTAGAAATAGATAAGGTCAAGATTTTAAATTTTCTTGATATCGTAATACGTAATGCAAAAAAGTTGATTAGACTTTCAGATAATGTTTTAGATATAGCTAGAATTGAAACAGATTCACTAGCTCTTAATATGGAGACATTTAATTTAAGAGATTTGTTACGAGATTTGATAGATGATTGTAAAAGTCAACACAAAGATGACATATGTGACATAAAGTTGTATTATAATCTGGAAGAGATACAACAACAGCCACAGCAAGAAAGAAATGATTGCCCTTATTCTATAACCGCAGACAAGGCAAGGCTTTCACAGGTGGTTTCTAATCTGTTAGCCAACGCCTTGAAGTTTACAAACAAAGATTGTTTAATTCAAGTTATTGTAGAAAAAAGAGAAATGGGCAATGGGCAAAAAGAAATTATTGTAAAAATAAAAGATACGGGAACAGGTATCGATAATGATCTACTTCCAAAACTGTTTAATAAATTTGCTTCAAAATCAGAAAAAGGAACTGGATTAGGCCTATATATATCTAAAAATATAGTCGAGGCTCATGGTGGTAGAATATGGGCCAATAACAATGAGGATAAAAAAGGTGCAACATTTTCTTTCAGTATTCCGGTAATAAACAATAACTTTCTATGACGCATTTTAAAGAATCC
>JBQCGN010000161.1:0-8318 GCA_051955655.1 Candidatus Nitrosocosmicus sp.
GCAAGGGACGGGCTTAGCAATCACACAGCAGATTACAATATAGGTTATTTTAATGGATATAACTCATGTTCAACAAATCAAAAGATAGGATAATCCAATTCTATAAAATAAATTTTTGAAATTTTTAGATTACTAACATTTGAAGGCAAAGCAGATCAAATGTTATATATTTCTATAACAAAAAATAAAAGAATCAAAAAATCGATATAATTAGGACTACTATTATGCCAAAGTTGTGGAGACGTTGCATAAGTTAGCATATTATAAGAATAAATTAAAAACAACAACATAAATTAGATATAAAATTTCCAACTTTTTAAATTTTATAATAACAATATAATGATTTATTTCATTCTTTGAGATTAAAATATAAAAATATTTTAATTAATACAACGGATTCAGTCAAAATAAATCTTATATCATAGAACACTGATAAATAGTTAAGAGAAGATGAAAACAGAACAGAAACTACTTGAATCGGAAGTAATACAAAACAATAAGGAACAAGAGTGGAAAAGATATCTTAGAGATTTAGAACTTGCTATAGAAAACCATTAACTAAATTATTTTTCTAATATAATTATAAACTACTTTAACTAATAAAAATTAATAAGTCACTAGCGATAAATTTAGTTATATGATTTCTGATTGGTTTTCTAGAGTCGGAAGCGCTATTCCTCGGGGATTTTCGCGTCATTATATTCTAGAACTTTTATCAGATCAACCAATGACAGGTAAGGAAATAATAGACAAGGCGATAATACAAACCGAAGGAAAATGGAAACCATCCCCGGGTTTAATTTATCCACTATTAGGAAGGTTATTAGAAGAAGATCTAATAGAAGAACACGAAAATGGAAGATACAGAATCACTAAAAAAGGGATAGCAATAGCTTCGGATATAAAATATGCGCATAATATCATACAAAAGCACCTTGATGTAGTTTTTAGAATTGGAAATATGGGCAGGTTTATGACTATGGATTTGCTGGATAGAATATTCACAATTGGGTCAACTCTCAGTTCAAATTTAAATAAAATGACTGAAGAAGAAAAGAATAAATATAAGGAATTTTTAGAAAATGAGCTTAATAAAATAAGCAAACAAGACAAAGTTCAAGTTTCAGACAAAAAGATCGATGAGAATAACATTCTTTAAATTCCCATGAATAATGATATTCTTAAAAAAGGTGCAGACTACCTATTAAGGGGCGGAACGCTATTATCAGAACCTTGTCAAGTTTGCAATGGCCTATTAATTAAATTCAAAGGCAATATTATGTGTTTAAATTGTCAAAAATCAAGCCCTAATGAATTACAATCTGTAAATGAATTAAATTTATCTCATAACAATAAAGAATTGGAAAACAGTCAGAAATTACAAACAAAAAACAATTTAAATAAAATCAACGATTTACATGATTTTGAAGATTATAATAATTTATTATCGCAGTTGGAAGAAACAATAACTAAAAGATTATTTGAAAGTAATAAAACAATAAGAGTCGAGAATGATCTTGATAAACAACAAAAAAATTTAAAGGTACTTTTTCTCTATCTTAAAATATTAAAGAAAATAAAAGAGATACAATGTCCTTTGACATAGAGACGCAAATTATCGATATAACAAAATTAAGGTAATCAAAGTATAGTTTATCTAAATCTGAATAAAAAACGCTATGATGAATTTTCCTATTGAATTTTTAATAGTTATCAAGAATTCCATTACAACTCCAGACTACCTATTCAACAAAATATTAACATCAACTATACAATTACTAGCAGTTGTTGAACCATTTGGAATAATACCAATATTAATAAACCTTACAAAAAAAATGGAGAAAGAAACGAGCAAAGCGTTATCAAAAAGCGCTGCATTAACATCTGCAATCTTATTAATGGTTTTTGGTATCGCAGGTGCTCAAATATTATCAATTTTTGGAATAACGATAAACAGCTTTATGGTAGCCGGTGGGGCCCTATTGTTCATAGTATCATTAGAAATAATGAGACATGGAGAATTAAGAAATATTGAAAAAGAATTGCAAGGAACCGGAATAGTACCAATTGCTTTTCCTTTAATAGCAGGTCCTGGTGCAATTACTTCAGTAATAATTTCCCAGCAGAAAGACGGACTGATGGTTACAATAATATCAATAATAATAGTAATAAGTATAACGTATATTATATTAAGATCAATTAATTCAATTTATAGGATTTTAGGGAACAGAGGTTCTGAAGTAATATCAAGAATATTTGCAGTGATATTAGCAGCAATTGCAGTTCAGTATATAGTCGAAGGATTAAAAAATATTATCCTAAAATAAATTTTTTAAACTTCAATAGAGTTCATTTTCTATGCCATTGTAATATATCTATATTTTTTGCAATATTAATTAAAATACCATATTTACAATATCATCATATATTTAATGACTATAATTGAGACAAGTAAAGTGATTAATTCATCTATAGAAAAATTGTGGAATATTATATCAGATGTAGACAGAGATCCAGAGTATTGGCATGGTACAAAATCCATAAAAAACATTAAGAAAGAGGGAAACACTATAGAAAGAGAAACAACAATATCTTTTAAAAATTCTAGATGTAAAGAAATTGTAACTTTGGATGAGAATAATAAAAATAAAATAAAAATTGAAATTATTGAAGGACCCATTCATGGTGAAAAAATAATAACATTAGAAAAAATTGGTATAGACTCTACTAAAATAGCAGTGACATGGAATATAAATTTGAAAGGAGCAATGGCAGGATTGTTTACAATATTTATAAAAAAACACATCTTAAAAGGAACGAAAGAAGCTCTTGAAAGAATTTCAAGCAAATCGATAGAATAAATAAAATAAACCAATCCCAATACTATCTAATTATCTGGAGATAATCACATTATTCACATTAGTCCAAAAACAATAACAAGATAGTAGTTAAAAAAACATATATTATTTACAATTTTTAAATTAATGCTACAGAATCAGATTGATTTACATCATCTTTTAATTTTTATCAGGAATAGTAAAAATTTTTTTTATATTCGTTTTTCATGGTATCTTTTGCTCTAAGGACATGGTCAATGTTTATCCTGAATTTGGTTAATTCTTTTTTATCTATACCCTCTTGTCTCTGATTTGGTAAAATCTGTTTTAAAAAATCTCTCAATGCAATAATAGCAGATGAATTAATTAATCCCTCTATTTCAGCGCCTGTATATCCATCAGTTAATTCCAATATTTTATCAATCGATAATGATCTCTGATCAATAGGTTTCTTTCTTATATGGATTTGAATTATTTGTTTTCTTGAATCTATATCAGGGATTGGAATTTCTATAACTTTATCAAATCGTCCTGGTCTTAATAAAGCCTCATCAATTACATCAACTCTATTTGTTGCACCAATAACAAAAACACCATCAAGGGATTCTAGTCCATCTAGCTCGGTTAACAATTGACTTACTATTCTTTCATTTACACCCGTTCCATCCAATTCTGATCGTCTTCTTTGAGCTATTGCATCAAATTCATCGAAAAAAATTATGCAAGGAGAAGCTCGTTTTGCTTTTCTAAATATTTCTCTTATACCGCTTTCAGATTCACCGACCCATTTTGACATCAGTTCTGGTCCCTTAATGCTAATAAAATTAGCCTGAGTATTAGCGGCAACAGCTTTAGCTAATAATGTTTTACCAGTACCTGGTGGTCCAAAGAGCAAGATCCCTTTTGGCGGCCTAATATCGGCCAAATCATATAAATCAGGATAGTTTAAGGGCCACTCAACAATTTCTTCTAATTCTTCTTTTACTTTCCCTAATCCGCCTATATCAATCCACTTTGTATTAGGTTTATGAATTTGAAACTCTCTTATTGCTGAAGGCGTCACATCTTTTAACGCATTAACAAAGTCTGAATGGGTTATTACGATATTATTTAAAATATGTAGAGGAATAGGAGATTGATCTATATCTATTTCAGCAAGAAGCCGCCTCAAGGATCTCATTGCTGCCTCTTTTACTAGTACCTCTAGATCTGCTCCCACAAATCCATGGGTGATGTTAGACATCTTTGACAGATTTACATCATCACCTAGGGGCATGCCTCTAGTATGAATATTTAAGATTTCTCGCCTACCAACATCATCAGGAATTCCTATTTCTATCTCTCGGTCAAATCTACCAGGCCTTCTTAGAGCAGAATCGATTGCATCCTGTCTATTGGTTGCTCCAATTACAATTACCTTACCTCTATTTTGAATACCATCCATTAGAGTTAGCATTTGAGAAACTACTCTTTTTTCCATCTCTCCTGTTACCTTCTCCCTTTTAGGCGCAATAGAATCAATTTCATCAATAAATATTATTGACGGAGCATGTTCATGTGCAATATTAAAGGTATCCCTAAGTCGTTGTTCACTCTCTCCATAAAATTTACTCATTATTTCAGGTCCACTAATAGAATAAAAGTTTGCATTTGTCTCATTTGCAACAGCTTTTGCTAATAATGTTTTACCAGTACCTGGCGGTCCAAAGAGCAAGATCCCTTTTGGTGCCTCTATACCAATTTTTTCAAACAATTCAGGATGACGTAATGGCAATTCTACCATTTCTCTAACTTTTTGAATAGAATCCTTCATTCCACCGAGGTCCTCGTAGCTTATTCTTATGGTACTTTGACAAATATCAGGTTGAGAATTACCTAAAATATACCGGGTATTCTTTCCGATAATGAGAGGCCCGGTTTCCGGCTCTAACCTATTTACTATAAAACTAATTTTTTTCCCCATCAAATTGATAGGAATAGTATCCATTTTTGATACAACTCTGCCGTCCAATAGATTAGACAGATATTCCTCAATGCCAGAATACTCAAACTCTTCAAGCGGAACCAAATTGATCTCTTTTACCAAATGAACTATTCCAATTTTTTTAATACTTATATGCTCATCAATTCCTGCTTCAATAACATTTCTTGTATATCCATCTATACGAATAACATTTCTTCCATAATCAGAAACTAATCCAGAACAGAGCCTAACGTAGCTCACATGTCTTTTTCCCTTTAATTCAATTACATCACCCATTTTTAAGTGCATTTCATCCATAATTTTGGGATCCACCAGAGCCAAACCTTTACCTACAAGTTTTATATCAGTCTCTGCAATCTTTAACAATTTAATTAATAAATCATCATGTTATTAGAATTTACTTAATTTATCATTACATTTTGTAATTATGATTACAAAATTTAATTTATACATTACAACTGGTAAAATTTATTTTATGGAAAAATTAGTATTATATATATATGTATATGAGAGATTTTTCTGTTCCCCAAGCAATAAAAGAGATTATTATATCAAATGACTTTTATCTTAAAGCAATTAAACTAGGTATTGTTAATTATACAGCTTTAGCAAATAAAATTCATAAAGACGTAGAATCATTAACAGAAACTAATGTAAATATCGGAACAATAATTGTTGCAATAAAAAGATTTGCAGATGAACTTAATAAAGAAGACAATTATTTATTAACATTCAACAATAATCAAAAGACAGAATCTAATCATAATCAAAATGAAAGTAAAGATACTCTCTTTTCATTACCTCAAAATGACGTAAGGATGACTCTGATAGGGAGTATAATAGACATAAATTTCAATAAAGATTCAGCAGTAAATGATATTCTAGAAATTCTCAAGAGTTTTTCTAAAGATACAGTTATTGATTACAATTTAATACATACCACAAAAAAACTCTATATATTTACAGAAGATATACAAGAATCTAGAAAAATTATTGGAATACTCAAAAACAAATACAATGGAAACATAAATGATGGCCTCTCAAAGATAACACTAACTTTAGCAAACGACGACATCATATCGACAAGACACATATTATATCACATCTTTGATATGATAAACAATCACAAAATAACTTTAAAAAATGCTTTTTTTACTAGTAAAGAAATTATTTTGATTTTAGGAGAGAGCGAAGCCGCGAAAGTTTACGATCTACTAAGGAAAAAATTCTTTTTCAATAAAAATAAATGAAAAGCATTTTTTCAATACTTAAATAAATTGAAAACAAATAAAGAGTTCCGATTATTAAAAAGCATGTGCCAAAATTATTAAAACTTAAAACTGGTTCATGGGATTTATCAGAACTTATTAAAAATCCAAAAGACAACGATTTTTCTAGTTTTATAACTTCCATAAATGAAAAAGTGAAACAAGTTGAAAGTAAAAGATCACTTTTAAAGTCAGACATATCAATAAAAAGTTTTTTAGAAATACTTGAAGAACTTGAAAATATTTCTGAAGAATTAAGCATAATATCGGGATATGCCCATTTGAAATATGCGGAAAATACGTCATCAAACGAGGCGGCTTCGTTGATGACTAAAATGAACATATATGCAACCGAGATATCGAATAGACTTCTTTTTTTTGACCTATGGTTTAAAAAAGAATTAGACGATACTAATGCAAATCGTTTAATAAAAGAAATTCCTACAGTATATCGAGAACATTTTAAACATGAACGTTCTTTGTCAAGATTCACATTAAAAGAATCCGAAGAACAAATTATCAATATTCTTGATACTACAGGAATTGATGCATTAATTAAAATATATGATAGAATGTCCAATGGTTTTGAATATGAATACATAGAAAAAAAAGGAAAAAGGAAAGTAAAAAAAAAATTTACTAATAAAGAGAAATTAGTAACTTTAGTAAGAAGTTCTAAACCTACCGAAAGAATAGCAGCATATCAAGCATTATGGTCAACATATAAGAAAAATAGCGGTGTTTTAGGGGAAATTTATATAAATAGAGTATTGAATTGGCACAATGAATATATTTTATTAAGGAGGTTTACTTCTCCTATCTCTGTTAGAAATCTTTATAATGACATAGATGACAATACGATAGAAACATTACTTAAAGTATGTAGATCAAACGCGATCATTTTTCAAAAATATTTTAAAGAAAAATCAAAAATGTTGAAAGTAAAAAAATTAGAAAGATATCATCTCTATGCGCCATTAAAATTTCAAAAACAAGAAAAAATCAATTACGATAATGCAGTCAGAATGGTTATAAATGCATATGAAGACTTTGATCCTAAATTCAAACAAATAGTTGAAAAAATAGTAACAGAAAAGCATATAGATTCAGAAATAAGAAACAATAAGCAAGGAGGAGCATTTTGCTCAACCATCACTCCAAAGATCGATCCATTTGTATTACTAAACTTTGATGGCACAATAAGAGACACTTCTACAATGGCACATGAATTTGGCCATGCAATCCACAGTGTTCTCGCATCGGATAAACCTATAAGTGTACAGCATGCTCCTTTACCATTAGCAGAAACAGCATCAGTTTTTGGAGAAATGTTATTAAACGACAAAATATCAAGCGAAGTATCCAAGAAGGAGAAAAAAATACTCTTGGCAGAACAGGTAGACGACTTTTATGCAACTATAATGAGACAAGCCTATTTTACATTATTTGAGATTTCGGCTCATGAAATGATATCGAAAAACAACGCCACAACGATTGATGAATTAGCACAACTCTATATGGACAATTTAAAAGAGCAGTTTGGTGATTCGATAAAAATTTCAGAAGATTTTAAATATGAATGGTTGTATATACCACATATTTATCATTCACCTTTTTATTGTTATGCATATTCATTTGGTAATTTATTGGTGATGTCCTTATATCAACAATATAAAAATGAAGGGAAAGACTTCATTCCAAAATATATTAGAATCCTATCAGCGGGAGGAACTAAAAAACCTGAGAACTTATTAATGGAAGAAGGAATAGATATAACTAAAGAAGATTTTTGGCAGAAGGGTTTTGATTTAGTAAATCAAAAAATAACAGATCTAATATCCATAAAATAGATGCACTAATCGGTATAATGAAAATAGAACATATTTTAATATATAATTTGACAAAATTAAAAGACATCTATTTCTTTATACCTAATTACCAAAACAATTCTGGATTTATTGAATTTTTCAAATCATAAAACCAAAACATCCTTTAAACACATTAAATTAACTTACTATAGCATAATCCAAATAAATCTGAAAAAAAATCATTTCAGATCAATCAGATCGATCATTAAAACTATTCTTACGATTTTCCCTTTCCCTTCCAACTGATCTAAATAACAATGCAGAAAAAATTAGAATAATAGAAATAAGAATTGAAGATATAATTTGAGGAATTGAATTATGAAAAATTATACCAATTGATATAACAATAATAGATACAATA
>JBQCGN010000162.1:0-3275 GCA_051955655.1 Candidatus Nitrosocosmicus sp.
TTGATACTATTATTTCTGCAGATATTTTTCTTAAATTTTGCATAAATTATATTCAGTCTTTGGTTATTTAATTATTTTAATTGAAATGACAATTATTTCTATAAACATTTGAATTTAATATAAAATATCAGATGATTCCTACTGATTAAAATATATGCTAAACAATAAATTAAAATTATTACTTGAATTTGATTTTAGTATTATGTTTTAGCATGTAAAAAATTGAAATGGCCATATTAATTTATAAATGAATTAAATTGACTTTAATTGTTTTTTATATATATTTTCAACTTCTTCTATGGTTGATGAATCTTCTGCACCCTTGTCTTCTCTAATTTTTCCCGTAAATTTCGGAAAACGAAGTGCTAAACCATATCCTCTTTTGATTTTATTTAATGAAGTTGTATATATGGGACTCAAAGTTATTTCAGGTGAAAAGATCTCTATGACTATTTTTGGCTCAAACCATATCTCCATTTTTATTTCACCTGTATTTACTCTTGGATGTCTATTTTTTATAATGTGATATTTTAAACTCTTTGAAATTTCTTCTAAACTTTCATCTGTAAACCCTGTTCCTACTTTGCATATTGTAAAAAAAGTATCTTCTTCAGGTTCATATGCTGCTAGTAAAAAAGTTCCATAGTTTCCAACCCTTCTACCTTTTCCAAATGCTGCACCTACTATTGCTAAATCAAGAGTATCTAAAAGTTTGTTTGAATATTCTTTTTTTAGCTTGACCCATGCCCATTCTCTTGCTCCCGCTCGATATTGACTTTGGGGATTTTTTATCATTAGACCTTCACAGTGGCTTTCAATCGCAGACGTCATAAATTTGTCTATTTCATCTACTTTTGACACATTTGATTGTGTTATTAATTTGATTTTGTCGTTTTTATCTTTGAATATTTCTTCTAAAATTATTCTTCTTTGAATTAATGGCAAATTGGTTTTATCTTGATTATCATAAAATAATAAATCAAAAAGATTTAGTATTACCGGAAATTCTTTAATTGCATCGGCTATTTTATATTTTCTTCTCCTATGCATTATACTTTGAAAAGGCAGATATTTCCCTGTTTTGCTATCTATAGGAACAATTTCTCCTTCCGCAATTAGATCCTTTGTCTCTATTTTTTTGAACTCATTGACTATGTCAGGGAAATTATTTGTTACTTTTTCCAGACTTCTTGTATACAATTCTATTTCTTTATCTTTTTTATGAATTTGAATTCTCTCGCCATCTATTTTATATTCTGCTAAGCATGTTTCATTATCCATTTTTTTTAATGCATCTTCAGAATCTGATACTCTTTCAGCGAGCATTGGACGAATCGGTATGAATAAGGAAATTGGAATGGATTGCACAATTTCTATTGAACCGTTATATAATAACTTTGCAATTTTGCCTAGATCGCTTGATAAATTATATGCTCGTTCTAATATTTTTCTATTTTTTTTATCTCCTGTAAAGGCTATGGCTATTGCATCGAGAATTGTAAAGTCCGCAATACCTAGTCTCAGATTGCCCAGAATTAATTTCAGTATGAATTTGCATTCTGTATTCGAAGAGTTATTTAGCAAACTGTTAATGTATTTTAATTTAAGATCAATTGAGCCAAATCCAGATACTTTGGAGATCTTTATCAATGTTTCATATAGTTTTTCTATTGTTAATCTTTCATAATATAATGTAGTTTGAATTCTATTTTTCAATATCTCAAATGCCACATTACCAAGATCTCCGATCTTATTGTATTTTGATTGAATATCTTTTATTGAATATCCACTTGATAAAGATAGAGACCTTATGACAACTTTTTCAGCTACGCCCAATTCATTTGATTGATAATCTGGACCTAATTTGCCTTGGATTAAGTAAATTGTTTTATCAATGATTTCAAATGGTGTTTTCTTTAATAAATTAACAAGATGATGTGTTAGTTCTATTCTGCTAGTTGTCTCTTCCATTTTTTCAAACGTTTCGGCCAGCTCAAGAAAATACATACATGACAAATAAAATTAGCCAATTTTATTTCTTATGTAGCTTATTGTTATTTAATATTTAATTTATAACACTATTTTATTTTTTATTGTTTCACACTTGGTCATAAATACTTTATATTGACTCTCCAATACGAGGATATAAAATCAATATCTTAATCAAAAGAGATTTATTCTAATGTATATGTTTATTTTAGAAAATATAATTCCTTGATCTTAAAATCATTTTTTTTGTAGTTAGCTGATATCTGCAAATTTTATGGATTATATCAATTCAATATCTTTTTATATTTATATAGAAAATTATATCATTTAAAATACTTATGAGCAGTGTAAGCGAGATAATGTCTTTCAATAATCCATATACAGTAAATGCATTTTCCAATAAAACCGCAATTGATGTTGCATCAATAATGACTTCTAAACGGATAAGTTCTGTTATTGTTATCGATAAAGAAAATAGGCCATTAGGTATCATTACTGAACGAGATATGGTTGAAAGAGTGTGCTTGAAAAATTTAAACGCTAAAGATGTTTTGGTTGAAGATATAATGTCTTCTCCTTTGATCACAATAATGGCTTATGATTCTGTTGATACAGCTTCTAGAATTATGATATCAAATAAGATAAAAAGACTTGCTGTATTAGAGGCAGATGGTAGAATTAATGGAATGATAAGTGTTACGGATATAAATAAACACTTATCAAAAATTTTGCTAAATGATTATAATAGGTATAGATCACTAAAAAAAATGTTAGAAATGGATGATGTTTCTAATTAAAAATTATTGTTGTTGAACAAAGAGTCATTTATATCTAAGTTGTTCGAATGAATGAAATAATATATGTGATAATGCTAATCTTTGTATTTTATGATGAAGATTATAGCAATACATTTTTTGGATTTTATTTAGACGTTAAATTAATTATTTTTTTACACTGTATTGAAAAAAATAATTTGAAACTAGTGATTTAAATGGAAATGGTTAAATTATGCTATTATTTTTTTATAATAAACTGCCTTGGTAGCTCAGCCTGGCTAGAGCGTTGCCTTGGTAAGGCAAAGGTCGTGGGTCCAAATCCCACCCAAGGCTCTCAAGTTAAAACGATTTAGAAATTAAATGTCTTTTAGATGATTATTGATATAGATGAAATTTATAATGTGGGATTAGTTAATATTTATTCACGTAATTGTAGTAATGTGTGATTTATATCCTATTTATTGTTCAAATGGATATACCTTTATATATACTACATGATTGTTTTTATTT
>JBQCGN010000163.1:0-4544 GCA_051955655.1 Candidatus Nitrosocosmicus sp.
GACATTATAATAGAATTAAAATAATTTCAGGTTTCTTAAAAATATTAAAACAAATTGAAATCAAAAAAACAAACTTTTCCCTTATATGGTATCATCTGCTCTAATTTTGCAGCATCCTTTATTAAAAAGCCATAAATAATTTTATCATCGGGAATACTTATTGATAAATGTTTATCGGCATCTAAGAGAAAATCTTTATAGTTTGAATATTTCTTTACATCATATAAATTTGCTTTACCAATAATAGCACCTTTTATAATCGAGTTTTTATCTATATTATAGTAGTTGCAAGATTTAATATCAACATTTTTTGAGGCATGAATCAGAAAATCACCTCTAAATTTGGTACACCATTTTCGGCATTCGACGATTTTTTTACCTATAGCAAGCATTTCAGCATATGGTTGTTTTAATGAAATACATTTCATAAACAAACTCTGGTACTTATGAGAATAAATAACATTGTTTAAGAAACGGCAATGTTGGAGCCCTTGCTAGTCCAATAGAACAGGAAAAAAGTGGATAAATAATTTGACTTGATCATGTAACAAATTGAAGGAATATCTATCATCTATGAAAATCAAATATTGTTTGTGCTTTACAAGGTGTACAATTCCATTTAATACCAAAACTTATATAATAAAAGATAATTAAAATAGATAATGTCAAGCAAAATTGATAACAATAATACTACAAATCAATCTACATTCTCTACTACAACAACAACACCAGAAGCAGCAACGACTTCAAGCAATATTCAAAACTCTTTTACAGGAAACTCAAACAATATAAATAGTAAAAGTTTTACAGATTCTATAAACAGATCACTTGATCAAACCAAAGACAATATAAATAGATCAATAGATGAATCAAAAAATCAGATCCCTCAATACAATTCCATTGTAAACAGCTATCAGGAACAATCACTTCAAATCGCAAGAGAAATTTCAGAAGAATATATAGAATCTCAAAAGATTATAATAAAGTCTCTCCAATCAGCATGGACACCTTTTAATGAAAGGTTCAATACAGTAATCAACAGTTGGAATTCTCCTGAAACAGTAGCCAAGGTATACAGCAAGTTTGTTAGCACCATTGCAGATAATGCAGTGTCATCAATCAGACTTGCAAATAATATAATGTTCTCAAATATGGATTCATTGAAATCAGCCTTACAGCAAGCAAAGGACAATACAAAAAACATATCGAAGCTTAGTATTAATGCAGCAAAAATATTTGAACAAAATTCAAAAGAAATAGCCAAAGCAACAACAGATACTCAAAATGTCGATACAATTAGCAATAATACTCAAACAACAGTTTCAAAATAAAACTCTCAGTCAGGTATATCTGTAAAACAATAAAAATTTTTTCTATTATATACGTTGGATTTATAATCCATTTCAATTAAAAGAGATCGGTCAATTTATCTCTTTAATGACACATAGCATTTACCATGTTTTAAAAACCAAAAATAATTTATTTCAAATAAACAAATTAGGCATTACAAAACCCATAACAATCAACTCAAAAAAATAAAATGGACGGTTTTGGAAATACTCTACTATAAATAATATAATGCATACTTGATTGTATTGAGCAGTATCATTGTTTTTATCATAGGAATAATTGTTTCAACAATAATTATTTATCTAGTTACCAAGATATTGGGCGAAAGAGAAGGAATAAAAACAGCATTTTTTGCAGCAATAATTGGAACCATAGTATTCACGATTGTATACGCCATTTTAGGAAAGAGTCCCGTGGCGGGCATAATAGGAGGCATTGCATGGCTGATCGCCCTACGTTGGTTATACCATATGAGTTGGCTAAGATCAATTGCGGTTGCAATCATTATTTGGATAGCTGGAATAATAATCGGTTCAGTTATTCCTACAGGAATAGGACCTGTGTAAAACCTTTTATTTTTTTCGATACTTTTAATTCAAAACAAGAGTATACAATTAAAATAATACTGTAAACTTAAACATTAAACTAATTTGATTATAAATTATTTATATAAAGAACACAATAAATTTTAAAGCATTTATCCATTCTAATTCAATTATCAAAAAAGAGATTAAATATCAAATCTTAACACGAGGGAGATTCCACCTATATTTTATAGCAAGCAGTCTAATAGTTGTCGTATACATCACCACAATAATAGCAGCAATACTCAAATCAAAAAAGAACAACAAAACATAAAATATTATAATGCCCGAAAAACTTGCGGTCACATAAAGTTCTTTGATAAATACTATTGGAACTTGATTTACAAACACATCCCGTAAAATACCTCCTCCAATAGCTGTAAGTATTCCGGCAAAAGACATTATTAGAAAATTATGACCAAATAGATTAAAAGCAACAGTAGCACCTATGACCGTAAAAACACCGAGACCTATAGCATCAAATTTCATAAATAGATTCCAGTGTCTTTTCAGCCTAGGATAAAGAAAAAAAACTACAATCCCAGTTAATGTCGTTAGCATCAGGTAAATTGGATCTACAATAGCAGTCGGAGGAATTCTTCCAAATATAACATCACGTATTATACCTCCTGCAAGTCCAGTAATAATTGAAAGAATAATAACACCTATAATATCAGATTTTTGTTCTATTGCCTTAAAGGAACCCGTAACTGCAAATGCCACAGTTCCAAACAGATCCAATAAATGAATTATAGAAGGATAAAAAATTAAACCTAGTGAGTCTAACACAATATTATCTAAGATAATAAAATATATTTGCAATTACAAGATCTATTTTAGAGTAAATATAATAAAAAAAATCATTATCGATATTATACGATATGTTTTATCATATTAAAATAACAAATACAGAAAAATATGTAAACAAAAAAATAAAGAAAAAATTATTGCTTGATAATGATAGGACTATTTATAATTATATTTGTCTTTATAATTTGAATCTCACCATTATTACTTGCTTGTCGGATCTGTCCTGTAGAATCCAATAATCGAGGCTTTGAACCGTCGTTCCATTTTACAAAGTTAAGTTGAACCAAAGGACTATAATGTCCGTCTCCAGGTAGCGAAGTAGCAACCGGAAGCTGAAATCCAAATGATCCTTGTCCCTTTATACCGTTAAGAAAATCATATCCTTGTTGAAGATATAAAGATGGAATAGATGATAAGATGGGAGCGAAGTTTATCTTGTGACTAAGGCTGTCTATCGAGGTAGCAGTTTTATTATCTGAAGAATCTGTTGCAAGGAATAGAGCTTTGCTTCCATTCACATAACCCTCTGAGAGATTAAAAGAGGATATATTGCTATATAACGCAAAAACGTCTTTGTCATTAGCAAACAAAATAAATGAAGCAAAAAATATAATACATAGCAAGATTTTTGAATTTGTGGATACCATAAAGATTAAAAATAGATTGTTGCTATTAAAAATTGGCTTTGCATAACCAGAAATTAGGAAATGGACCAAAATAATTTTACAAGAATAGTCAAGCAAAAAAATGAAAAAGATTTAACTGATAGTGGTTTTGAAAATTTTAAATAAAATATCTATCATCAATAATTTTATAGAAAAATATTTCAGTTTTAATAAAAGAAATTTAAATATTTTATCCTTGAGTTAGAATTATATAGTTTTAATGTCACTTAATAATAAAAAAAGCATTATTTTAAAAACACTGTTACTTGTAATTCCATTATTTCTTGGCTTAATTTTAGAGCAGGATAACATAATAGCAAAAAAAACAAAAACGCAAAAACATATTCATATAGAGCAATATAAAAGAATAGGCCAGTCATCAAATCAGAATCTAAAGTGCGAACATAATTTCAATGTACAGATAACCTGCAGTAATGTAAACTCTCAAAGAGCAGAAAATTCTGGTTACAGCCAAATAACACCAAATAATGTCGGAAGCCCCAGCAGCTTGGAGGAAACAAATCCTAATGCACCATCATTCTATGGAGGTTTATTCAAACAATTCGCAGGTCAAGAACAGTCATCAAATCAGAATCTAAAGTGCGAACATAATTTCAATGTACAGATAACCTGCAGTAATGTAAACTCTCAAAGAGCAATAGACCTTGGAGACAACCTAATTGAATAGATAATATAAGGATTTTGCTAAATAATAACTATCTCAGTTCACTGTTATTAAGGACATAAATAATTTAAGACTTTAAATAGATAAAAGAATTATAGATAACAACAAAATAGATTGACGTCACACAACATCAAAGATATTCGTTTAAATCAAGACCGTCAATTCCATTTGCTTCTTTTTTTACAACACCATCCCAATCAATATTATTTTTATTAGAAGTCATTTTTCTAATATTCAATAGGGTTATTGTACATTATAACCGTCACATTATCTCTTCTTGTCTGTTATCGGGATATTTTACAATCAGCTTTTCTGATTTAATATCCACATCTATTTTTTGTTTTTCAGTTGTTTGATATTTTCTAATAATAATCTCCCCGATTTTTACCATCTTTTTATTAATGGTTATTTCTTCTCCCCAAAGAGGTATGATGTTTTCTTCTTGTTGCA
>JBQCGN010000164.1:0-3221 GCA_051955655.1 Candidatus Nitrosocosmicus sp.
TCTCCATAGTTAGGTCCGTTTTCAGTATCCCAGAGATTTTTTGTAACAGGATCAAAAGCGATACCAAAGCTATTACGGACACCATATGCATAGTAAAAGCTTAAAGGAGGTTCATCACCGAAAGGGCTGTTTGGAACCGATTGTCCGTTTGGTGTAACCCTGAGAATACCGCCCGTACCATCAGGTGGTCCTCCATTAATGTTGTTCTCCGCCTGAGTTACATGTCCACCAACCTCACCGATGACGGCGTATAAGTTGCCATCAGGTCCAATTGCTAATTTGCCTCCATTGTGATCAGGACGTTTAGTTATTCCTGGTGTAGCAGGCAGTTGTAAAAGTGGCAGTGGATTGATTAACTTATTCTTCGAAAATTCATATCTGTAAATCATATTGCCATTTGGAGGGGCAAGGCCGCGGAATTCATCCCCATCTGAGTTTCCGCCTGATTGAGTATAATATATATATACATATCTTTTTCCATCTGGATTTGGTGTGGGTGCAACAGCGATACCGAGCAATCCTCTCTCTATTTTATTAGCAACATTGACGTCTAAAACAGGTTTAGGTAGCATTTTGCCGTTAACTATCCTGTCTATTTTACCTGTATTTTTTTCCAACACCAGTATATCATTTGGGGCTAAAAACGCCATACTTGATGCTATTCCTTTGTTTAAAGGCGGGAAAATAATCTGCACTGTTAAATTTGGATCATTGACTGTGGGTCCAGTAGAAACTATTGGTGCAATAGCGTATTGACCAAAAGCTGATAATTTTTGAGAAAAATGATTAAAAATTGATTTACTGAATTCATATATGTTGTTAAATAAGGTAGATGATAATACAAGATTAATTGAAAGGATTATAGCTGAAAATAAAATAAAATGATGACGTGATATTGTCACTGATATTCCAAATATTTATTTAAATATAATCGTTACTAACGGTATGCTATCTTCTGATGAATATCATTACAGATATTTATTTTAAAATGATGGTAGCAAAAAATTATTCTTTTCTCTAATTTTATTTGAATATTATATGTATTTGTTTCTAAAAGCTGGATTGCTAGCAATAGAATGAATTTAATTAATTCAAATCAATAGATTTTAACTCCGTGAAATTTCCTTACAATGGCAAAAGATGTAATTTTGATAATTGCACTGTCATACTTGTTCATTTTTCTAATTAGTATAGCATGTTTATTTAGATTTTTTTTGGTATATTAAAATAATCATTTGTAGTTAACAATCAATATTATCTAAATGTTATGATGATCTATTAAATACGTCAATTATTGATCAAGCATTTGTTATATATTGCTATAAACCTTGACTGATAATTGTTTTCTATATTTAATATCATCAGATCAAAAAAATAAAGCAGATAAATGCTTTTACGTGTTAATGCCTTCTATAAGAAAAGAGATTTTGATCTAGTGTATATTTTCATCTTGATGGATATGAAAAATCAAATCAACTTGATTATAGTCTATGGTTTGATAATGCTGCTCTAACCTTTGCCACTAGATATAATATTAGAAAATAGTCAAGTAGCAAGAGATGCAGGATCAGTTAATTATTATCCAATTAATGTAGAATTGTGGAGTTATCATCAATTTCTTCAAACTATTTCAAAAATATATCTAATAGGTTTTTTGTAAACAAAATTATAATTTAATTTTTTTACTTTTTTGTTATATTGTTTGTCGATCTAATATTTTATTTAATTTTTCAATAAGAAGAAAATACAACGATTCTATTGTTTCCTCCGTCTATTACATACACATTTCCAGCATGATCCGTCGCTATGCCTGAAGGACTAATAAACTGACCATTGCCTGTGCCATAAGAACCCCATGTCGTTATAAATGTGCCATTGCTGTCAAACTTTTGTACCCGATTGTTGTCCAAATCAGTTACAAATAGTGAATCGGAAGGATCCGTTGCTATGCCTGAAGGACTAATAAACTGACCATTTTCTGAGCCTTGATTTCCCCATGTAGTTATAAACATGCCATTGCTGTCAAACTTTTGGATGGGATTACTCCCAGAACCTGTATTAGAGTTACTAATGTAAACATTATCATATGAATCAATAGCTATACCTGATGCGCTATTGAATTGACCATTGCCTGTGCCAAAAGAACCCCATGTTGTTATAAACGTGCCATTGCTGTCAAACTTTTGTACCCGGTTATTTCCTCCGTCTATTACATACACATTTCCAGCATGATCCGTCGCTATGCCTGAAGGACTAATAAACTGACCATTGCCTGTGCCATAAGAACCCCATTTGTTTTTAAAATTATGTATTGGACTAATAGCTGTTAGTTTTGACATTGCAAAGATATTATTAAATATAAAGGAGGTAATCATAA
Source organism: Candidatus Nitrosocosmicus sp. (assembly GCA_051955655.1). Lineage (GTDB taxonomy): Archaea > Thermoproteota > Nitrososphaeria > Nitrososphaerales > Nitrososphaeraceae > Nitrosocosmicus. The sequence goes on from JBQCGN010000164.1 coordinate 2,378, forward strand.
AGCAAATATAAAATAATAAAAATGCATATATCATGGATTTAGAAAATATTGTGAGTTGTTTTTTCATTCTTTTTTTAACTTACTTTTAACCATCTTTAAAATTCATCTATTAAAATTCTATTTCTGTTTATAATGATTTGTAATGTTAGTGTGTAGTAATTTCTTTATTTTATATTTTAATTTTCCCGCGTCATAAAAACTGTAAATGTAACTCGGGCATTTTGTATATGTTGTGATATTCTATTAATTTATATCTGAATCGAAGCATTAATAATAGTATCTAACTTAATAAAAGGACAACCAACAACGAATAGGCTAATTTCATCCAACCGTAAATCCTAAATGCAATTAATAAGCATGATAATAACTAGGAATAAAAGTATTTTCAACTAGTTTATAATATATCAGTATATTTATCAAAAATAATTGGATTCAGAATGATATCTTTCCAATTGAATTGTTGCATGGCTGATATTAAATTTTTTTTCAAGTATAGAGTTTATTTCTTGTAATATTTCTTGGGATCTACTGGGATCTATTATAACAACATGGGCAGATAAGGCATGCATGCCAGATGTTATTGTCCATATGTGAAGTTCAAATATTCCTGTAACTCCTCTAATCTTTAGTATTGTTTCTTTAACTTCTTCATGAGAAATACTATAGGGTGATCCTTCCATTAATATATGAATAGCTTTTTTTACAATTGCCCAAGCACGTGGGATCATAAACAGCGCTAAACCTATACTGATTAATGCATCTACAATATAAAATTGAGTTAATGATATTATGACACCTGCAACAAGTACTCCTATGGCCCCGATTGTATCACTCAAGGATTCTA
>JBQCGN010000165.1:0-11396 GCA_051955655.1 Candidatus Nitrosocosmicus sp.
AGAGAGGTTTATCTAGAGTCTCCTGATGTCAAATGGAATGATATTGGTGGACTTGATGATGTTAAACGAGAGTTACAGGAGGCTGTGGAATGGCCATTGAGATATCCAGACCTTTATTCAAAGTTGGACCATTCAATGCCAAAAGGAATTCTTATGCATGGGCCTTCAGGAACTGGAAAAACTATGCTTGCTAAAGCAGTCGCAACAGAATCAGAAGCTAATTTTATCAGTGTAAAAGGACCAGAGCTCCTTTCTAAATGGGTCGGAGAGTCCGAGAGGGGTATTAGAGAAATATTCAGGCGTGCCAGGCAGGCTGCTCCTTGTGTTATTTTCTTCGATGAGGTGGATTCAATTGCACCAATTAGAGGACTTGGAGGTGATAGTATGGTAACTGAACGAGTAGTTTCACAATTGCTAACTGAAATGGATGGTATTGGTTCTCTAAGTGGAGTAATTACTATTGCTGCTACCAATAGGTCAGATATGATTGATCCTGCTCTATTGAGGCCTGGCAGATTTGACAAAATAGTATACGTACCATTACCCGATAAAAATACAAGAAAAAAGATATTAGAAATTCACTCGTCCAGCAGACCGATTTCAAAAGATATTAATTTTGAAAAAATATCTGAAATAACAGAAGGATTTAGTGGAGCCGATACGAGTTCTGTTGTTAATACTGCTATATCACTGGTGCTTCATGAATATCTTCAGAAATACAGTACACCTGAAGAGGCCACCAAACATGCCTCAGAAGCTCATGTTACCATGAAGCATTTTGAAGATGCAGTTAAAAAAATTAAAAGTCAAAGGGAAAATAAATCTGGTGAAAAATTAACAGTTCCGTATTATAGATAACTTTATTTTTTTAAATTTATTATATAAAATTAACCTATATAATGTTTTTTTTGTATATAATTACTGATGGTTTTATGGATTATATAAAAAAACAAATAGATTAAAAATATTTTGAAGAGCAATGTTTTTAAGTTTAATCTATATGAATAAAATTCACAAAAAGAATGGTTGAAAATGTAATACAGATTTTTCAAGATAAGGGAACGTTACTTCAAAGCAAACGTTTTCTAACAAATAAAGAAATTAATAGTATGGCAGAAAGATATGGTACACCTTTATATTTTGTAGATGAAAAGACTTTACATAATAAATTATTGGAATTACATAATGCTTACAAGCAGTTTAATAGTGATGTAAAAATTGCATATTCTGTCAAAGCCAATTTTAATCCTTTTGTTCTAAAAACTTTTATGAAAGATGGGATAACCTTTGATCTTACTTCTCTTGGAGAATTATATTTCATAAAAAGATTGAACGGAATTCCTGATAATATTATTTATACAAGTGTTACAGAAGAACTTGATGAATATATCCACGTATTAAAAAATGGTGTTAATAGAATTGTAGTTAGTTCTTACTATGGATTTGTTAATTTATCAAAAGCTGCAGATATTGTAAAGGCAAGACCTAAAATTATGGTACGGATAAATCCTGAAGTAGGAGTCAAAGCTGAGGTCCGTGCATCTTATAAGAATGGGAAATTTGGCGTACCTTGTAATGGCGAAAAACCCGAATCAGCATATTTTATTGTTAAATCTATATTTGATAATCCTTCTTTGGATTTTGAAGGATTTCATTTTCACCTTGGCTCTCAGATAACTGATTTTATGTGCTATAATAATGCTCTAGAAATACTTAATTCACTTATAAATAAATTAAAAAAAGAAATAGATAATTTTTCGATTGCTACATTAGATATAGGTGGTGGGACGCCTGTGTTTTATAGTGATCCTATTCCTTCTTTGAATGAAAGCGTATCAATGTATATACAAAAACTGAATACAATGGTATCTAATCACGGTAACTTTACGTTAATGATCGAGAGTGGTCGATTTCTTGTTTCAGAATCTTCAGTAATGGTTTCAAAAATTGTAAACATCAAAGAATATGACGATCATAAAATAATTATTTTAGATACGGGATATCATCTTTTACTGGATGCGGCATTACTCAAACAAGAATATCCACAAGAAGTAATACCTTATGAAAATAATGATATTTATGAAATGAAAGTTAAAAGTAAAGATAGTTGTTCTGCTGAAAAAAAAAATATTCAATTGGCAGGAAGATTATGTGACACATTTGATGTTTTTCCAATTTCTAAAGTTTCCGATCTTTCTTGTGTGGATATAGGAAATTATATTATGTTTTATAATATCGGTGCTTATTCTTTAGTTTTTAATATGCCGTTTCATTGCCAAACTAAACCTCCAGTTTTGATGAAAACAATAGATAATTGTTTCAAATTAATTAGAAAAGGCACTACTTATGAGGAATTATTTCTTGAAGAAGGAGGCCAAATCCTCTAAGATATATGTTTATCAACGGGATTGGTGATAATTTGATTAAATATTGTAGAGTACATGTTTTTATTAGTGGAAAAGTGCAAGGTGTATATTATAGACAAAACACTGCCTATAAAGCAGAGGAATTAAATATTCATGGATGGGTAAGGAATTTGAGTGATGGATGTGTTGAAGCAGTATTTGAAGGAGAAAAAACAAACATTGATAAATTGTTGGATTGGTGCAACAAGGGCCCTAAAGATGCTATTGTAGAAAATGTTAAAATTATTGATGAACAATATCAAAATGAATATACTGATTTCCGAATTATATGAAATTTCTAATTGTTTTAGAATATGCGAAAAATACCTTTATTTATGTCTCATTATTAATTTTTTTATTATGGTCTTATTAATACATCGTTTTTAGATAGATAAGTTTTAACATCATTTAATCTTGCTTTTTCAAAATGAAAAAGGGATGCTGCTAAAGCTGCATCAGCTTGAGTTTCTTTGAATACATGTAATATGTCCTCCTTCGAACCGCAGCCTCCTGATGCAATTACCGGAATATTAATCTCATGACAAATTGCATGGATTAATTCTAGATCATAACCATTTTCAGTTCCGTCACTATCAATACTGGTCAGTAATATTTCTCCAGCTCCTAATTTTTCTACTTTTTTTGCCCATTCTATTGCATCAATATTTGTAGATTTTTTTCCACCATATGTTTTTATTTCAAACCAATAATTTTTTCCGTCTTTACAAAAGATATTTTTTCCACCTGTATTATAATTTCTTTTAACATCTACTGCAACAACTATACATTGTCTACCGAAAATGGACATCAATTGTTCAATCAATTCAGGTTTTATTACTGCTGCGGTGTTTATTGATACCCGATCAGCTCCACTTAATAAAATATTTCGAGCGTCATCTAAATTTTTTATTCCTCCACCAACAGTGAAAGGAATGTTTATCACACTTGCTACGTTTCTAACAACGCTCTTCATAATTTCTCTGTGTTCTTCTGCAGCAGTAATATCTAAAAAAACTAATTCATCCGCTCCCTCCTCACTATATCTTTTTGCTAGCTCTACTGGATGTCCGGCATCTTTTAATTCTTTAAAATTCACCCCTTTTACCACCCTTCCTTTGTTAACGTCAAGACAAGGAATAATTCTTTTTGCAACAGGCATCTATCAAATCACTTTTTGTACTTGATTTATTGATAGTCTGTTATCATATAGTGCTTTTCCAAGTATTACTGCATCACATTTAATATTTCTTAGTTTTATTATATCTATTATATCACTTATACCACCGCTAGATATAATTTTAATATCCTTAAAGATCTTGTTTATTTTTACAATTGTATCTATATCTGCTCCCTCTAATGTACCATCTTTATCTATGTTTGTTAATAAAAAATTATCAATGCCTAATTTATGATATAAATCAATGGCATCAAAAAGTTTCATACCTGAAAATTCCTTCCATCCTGATATCATTATATTTTCATTATTGTGGTCAACTGCGAGTATAGTGCGGCAAAGTTTTTTCTTTGTTATTTTTTTTATTATTTGTGGATCTTTAAATGCTATTGTCCCCAATACTATCCTTATTAACTTGTTTTTATCCAATAGTTTATTTATTGTGTTTATTGATCTAATTCCGCCTGCTATTTGAATAGGGATGTCTACTAAATCAACAATTTTTAAAATTAATTCGGTGTTGCATTTTCCAGTATTTAATGCTAAATCTAAATCTACTATATGTAACCCGTCTGCTCCCTCGGCTTTCCATCTTTTTGCAATTTCTATAGGATCTTTGCTGTAAATTGTTATATTGTCTAACTTACCTTTTACAAGCCTTACTACTTGATGATTAAGCAGATCTATTGCTGCGATACTTTTCATTTTGACCCTTCACAAATTTTAATGAAGTTCTTGATCATTTTTTCTCCAATAGTACTTGATTTTTCTGGATGAAATTGCGTACAGAAAATATTATCTTTTTCAATAGAAGAAGGAATGGATATCCCATAATCGGATTTGGATGTTATTATATTTGTATTATCAGGTACCGTATAATATGAATGGACAAAATAGACCCATGAGCCGTTTGGAATTCCTTTGAATAGTTTGCTTTTTTCATTAATAATATTGAGATTATTCCAACCGATATGGGGAATTTTTATCATGGTTTTTGGGAGAGATAATACCTTACCTTCGATAACTTTTAATCCCTCCAAATTTCCTTCTTCACTTTTTTCAAATAGCATTTCCATACCAAGACAAATTCCCAATACAGGAATATTTTTCTCTATATAATTTAAAAACCTTCTTTTACATTTATTTATTGATATTAATGCAGGATCAAAATTTCCAACACCTGGTAAAACTAGCCCATCGAAATCCTCCGTTATTTTATTTAAATCCTTTATTACCGATACCTTAGCTCCGTTTCTTTTTAAAGACGATTCTAAACTAAATATATTTCCTGCACCATAATCAAATATTGATATTCTGACCAATTATTACATCATTCCTTTTGTAGAAGGTTTATCTTCGATACTGAGATCCATTTTCATAGCGTTCTTTAATGCTATTGCAAATGCTTTTATCGTAGCTTCTATCTTATGATGATCATTTGCTCCATATTCTACAATAATATGTGTACAACAGTTTATGTTAGAAACAAATGATTGAACAAAATGTATGATATCTTCTTTTGAAATATCCTCGATAAATTCTCTTTCTAGTTTTAAGTCCATGTAGTAATATGGTCTTATTATCAGATCAATTGCAACTTTTGAAAGAGATTCATCCATTGGAATTAAAGAATAACCAAAACGTTCTATTTTTTCCCGATTACCCAGAGCTATATTAATAGCCTGGCCCATAACTATTCCTATATCTTCAATTAAGTGATGTTTAATCATGTCTTCACTTTTTGCAATTAATTGTATGTCTATGTTACTGAATCTTGCAAAAGAGTTTAAAAGATGATCTAGGAATGGTATATTTGTTTTCAAATTCGATTTTCCCTTTCCATCAAGGTTGATATTTAAATTTATTGATGTCTCTTTAGTTCTTCTTTCCAGAATGGCTATACGTTCCTTTGCTATCTTATCCAATGCAGATTCTTTTTTTTTATATTATATAATATATTTGGTATCTCGTTTACATTTTCAACAAGAATATCTGCTCCATTTGATTCAAACAATTTCTTTAACTCTAAAGATGAATTTGTATTCTTTCCATACACTCCACAAAATATAATTTTTGAACTATTTGTTTCTTGTCTGAATTTTTTCACCATTAGGAGGTCTTCTATAGAATCTCCTACGTATATTGCATTTTTTAACTTTAAATGATCAAATACTCTATGTATTGCATAAGTATTAGGTTTCGAATATTCTCTTTTTTCGTCTTCTAAAAATACGCATGCATCTTTTATGAAATAATCTATAATGTTATTTAAAGTAAAATACGCAGCAATTTTGCTTCTACCTGAAATTAGAATTAATTTACCATTAAATTCTCTTGAAATCTCTTGTATTGTTTCTTTTTTAATTATTAATCTGTCATTGCCTATTAATGGCTTATTAAAATAATATTGTGGATTTTTATTAAATTGTTTTCTAAAAAGATCAGGCCCATAAAAAATTTCATTAAAAACTGTTGAAATTATATTGTTTTCTTTGGGATATCCTAATTTGTTTTTAATTTCCTCTATATTTCCTAATTTTTTAAGTTCATCTTCAACTGCATGTATTCCTCTATCGTCTATTTTCTCTATTAACGAAATAAAAAATTTGAAAATTTCTTTTAAATCATTTTTTTGTATTAATTTACAATATAAAATAGTTAAAATAATTGAATAGGTAGTATCTATGTCATTATTGAAACCTCCTGTATGTCTAAATTTTGAAATTAATTCCCTTATTGGAAAATCGGTTAAATCCATATCAAAATTTATTTTCAGAATATGTTGAATTGTTTCTATAATTGTCTGATTATATGAATTAATTACATCTATCAAAACACCATCAATATCAAAAATGATTGCTTCAAATTTACCATAATTATTATTTCTTTTACATAACAACATAAAAATAACTAAAAATAACTATTATAACTTTTTAGAATGATGCAGCTCGTTATATAATGCTGATAAACTTTATTCTAGTATATTTCATAATATAAGTTATATAGCACTTTCTTCTATAATACGATTGTGAAATATCGTAATAGGCCGGAAATTATTTCTAATATATTGTATGCAGCAAATGGTGGTGCTTCTAAAACAAAAATTATGTATAAGGCTTTTTTATCATATGCCCAAATTAAAGAATATTTACCTATGCTCTTGGAAAAAAATTTACTTGAGTTAGAAGAAGATGGAAAATATCGTACTACTGAAAGAGGAATTCAATTTTTAAAAATGAATGAAGAAATTCAAGAATTGATTGAATCAAAATCACTTCCATGATGGTCACCATCTTTATTTCATAAAATGAGCATTTTTTTGCTCTAACTTGACGTTGAATTATGTATTTGTATAAAGCAATATATTATTTTACAATATATTTAAATCTGATTATTTGTGACACTAATGAAGTCTTCTATATGTGGCTTATTTTTTCTCTTTCTACTATCTTTTAATGGTTTTTTATTGATATTTTTCAATGAAAAAATTAATCTATCTTTTGCACAGTCTTCTTTATACACTACATCTTTATTTACAAAATCTAAAGATTTCTTTATTAAGGTCGGAGGGGGCAATTCTACTATTTCCTATAACCAATATTATCCTTCATATATTGAAATTGTTAAAGGCGACAGCATTACTTGGTATAGTGGAATGGATATTCCCATTGCTCATACAGTTACTTTTTTACAGGGTTTAGATAATATGGAAAAAATTGCGACTCCTTTTTATGTGCCAAATACTACAAAGTTTGTCTCAGTAATTGAGAATACCGGAGAACCATTAAAAGAAATAAATAGCAATGTTACTCAGATTGTAATGGTATTAAATTCTAGAGCGCTGAATCCTACAGTTATTACAGATGATTCTAAAATATTGAATTTAGGACCAGATGCTACGTACATTTTTAAGGGAAATGAGAAATTTGTTAACTCTGGACCTTTACTTTCTCTAGATGAAAAACAAAATTTTGATTATACATTCAGTAATTCATTTACATTGGTTTTTGATAAACCTGGACTTTATGAATATAGTTGTTTATTTCATCCATGGATGATTGGGAAAGTATTGGTAAAACCAAAATAATATCCAAATATATATCTTCTATTGTCACTATATTCTAAAATTGAAAAGAAAAGATATAGTAAACTCTAGTGAAAGTCGTGATAATAATAAATCAACATTATTAAATAAGTATAATATTAGAATTGGTGACAGTGTTAGAATAATTTCAACTAAAGGAAATTATTATGGCGTAGTGATGCCTAGATATGAATCTTTCAGTGATAAATATCTTGTAATTAAATTAAAAAGTGGTTATAATATGGGATTATTCAAAGAAAATATACTAGATATTATTATCGAAGAACCCTCTACCACTAGTATTGTCTCTTCAAGTATTAGTTCTTCTCATTTTAAATATGAAAACCGTTATAATACTTTTAAAAAATCGGAAGAGAATAAGACTAATGGTCCTGACACGCCTAACTCATTACCGAAAATCCTACTTCTTAGTACTGGTGGGACTATTGCAAGTAAAATTGATTACCGTACCGGTGGTGTTACTTCAATTCTTGGCGCTTCAGAGCTGTATGAAATTTTTCCAGAAATTTCTAATTATGCCTCTATTTATCCTGAATTTATTTTAAACGAGTATAGCGAAAATATGAGCCCTTATCATTGGTCTATTTTATCTGAAAGAGTGTCTTATGCAATTCTCCATGAACATTTTGATGGGATTGTTATATCTCATGGTACTGATACAATACATTATACATCATCTGCATTAAGCTTTGCATTACAAAATCTATCCATTCCTGTAGTTTTAGTAGGGTCTCAGAGATCAACCGATAGACCTTCATCAGATGCATTTACTAATTTATTGGGTGCAATAAAATTTATCATAAAAGCAAAATTTGCTGGAGTTTTTGTTTGTATGCATCATACACCTTCGGATGAGATTATTGCAATTTATTTAGGGACTAGAGTAAGAAAGAATCATACAAGTAAACGTAATGCTTTCCAATCTTTAGACTATGTTCCTTTTGCATTAATTAATGATAACGACATTGTATATACCATGGATTTAAAAAAAATAAATTTATGTAATGGTGGTACAAAAAATTTTATTTCAAAAACCTCTTTTGACTCTAGAGTATTTCTATTAAAATTTTATCCTGGTTTTGATCCAGCTTTTCTTGAATATTTTCTACATTCTGAATATAAGGTTATTATATTGGAGGGAACAGGTCTTGGTCATATCAATAACAACTGTTTTTCTTACCTTGAGAAATTAATTAATGCTGGTATCGTTATATTTATGACGTCTCAATGTATATATGGAAGAGTACAGTTGACTATCTATGATACCGGTAGAGATCTATTGAATCTAGGTATTATTCCATTAGACGATATGAGTTCTGAAACTGCCATAGTTAAATCTATGTGGGCATTAGGCAATAGTTCGAATATTAATGATCTTATTGATATGATGAAAATAAATATCTCTAATGAAATTTCATCAATATCTCCTCTTGTATTTTAATCAGCATTGGAATGATTATAATGGGTATTGATTTTGATAATTTAAAAGTAAAAGTGGGTTTTGAAATACATCAACAATTAGATACAAAATATAAACTTTTTTGCAATTGTGAATGTAATGATGCAAACGGTAGGTATGATTTTAATTTTATTCGCATATTAAGGCCAACTAAAAGTGAAATGGGTGATTTTGATAAAGCTGCACTATTTGAATACTCCAAGATGAATAAAATAAAATATCATTCTAAAATTGGTTTAAGTTGTTTAGTGGAAGCAGATGAAGAACCTCCTCATGATGTAAATAAAGTTGCTGTAAATTCCGTTCTATTATTTTCTCTTGCACTGAATTCAAATATAGTGGATGAAATTCATGTGATGAGAAAAATTGTAATAGATGGATCAAATGTTAGTGGGTTTCAAAGGACTATGCTTATTTCCACAGGAGGTTATATAGAAATCGATAATTTTAAAAGAGTCGGAGTTCAAAGCATTTGTTTAGAAGAAGATGCCGCAAAATTATTGCCAAATAAAAGGTCATACAAAGAATATGGCTTAGATAGACTTGGCATTCCATTAGTTGAAATTGCTTTGGAGCCTATATCGGGTAAACCTGATGAAATTGTAAATGTAGCATTAACCTTAGGCAGATTATTACGCAGTAGTAGGCGTGTTACTAGAGGCCTTGGAAGTATTAGGCAGGATGTAAATGTCTCTGTTAATGATGGACAGGTTGTTGAAGTAAAGGGTGTCCAGCAATTATCTCAATTAGCTAAAGTTTTAGACTATGAAACAAAAAGGCAATTGGGATTGATAAAAATTGCAGAAGAGTTTAAAAAAAGAAATATCGAGGACGGATTTATAGGCGATAGATTAGAAGATGTAACTTATATTTTTAAAGATTCATCTTCAAATATTATTAGAAAAATTCTACAAGATCCCAATTCGATTTTTCTATCTATAAGGCTTAGGAAATTAAATAACTTAATTGGTTATGAACCAATTGCTGGAATTCGCATGGGGAAAGAATTAGGTGAATTTGTTAGGTTTTTTGGTTTAGGTGGTATTTTTCATTCCGATGAATTACCAAATTATGGAATCACTTTTAAAGATGTAGAGAATGTTTCTCAAAAACTTTCGCTTTCTACGGATGATGCTTTTTTGATTATCGGAGGAAATATAGAAAAAATAGATACTGTTTTGAATCCTTTGATTCAAAGAATATGTCAATTTAAGAGTGGTGTGCTCTCTGAGACTCGTGCGGCAACGATTGATGGTACTACTATTTTTTCTCGCCCCCGATCAGGTTCTTCTAGAATGTATCCTGAAACAGATGTATTGCCTATTCCTATCAATCCACAATTACTCTGTGAACTTAAACGTGATATCCCTTTGGCGTGGAATGAATTAATTGGTAGAATAATGGAAAAATATAATTTAAACAAGAAAATGGCCGAAAATTTATTTGATTCTCCATACTATGATATATTTGAAAAAATTGTTCCAATTTCAAAAAATATTACAGCAACATTCATAGCATCAAAGCTCACAGAAGATATAGTAAGCCTTTCTAGGAATAATCTGGATAAATCATTATTGACCGATGATATGATAGTTGAGGTATTCTCTAAACTTGATAGCGGTTCTATAGCCAAAGAATCAGTTTCATTGATATTTGAACAAATCATGAAAAAACAATCTATATCTGTTAAAGCAGCAATCGATTCATTAAATTTGACAGAAATAAGTGAAGATGAATTAAATAATATTTTGGATAAAATATTACTAGATAATGTTAAAATCATAAAAGAAAAGGGTTATCAATCTATTGGCGCATTAATGGGAAAAAGTATGAATATATTAAGAGGCAAAGTTAATGGTTCTAAAATTAATGAATATTTAAAACAAAAGATAGAAATTATTATAAGCAACAAATTATCTACAAACGATGCCCCATAAACCTAAATCAATATATTGTCATTATAAAGATTCTTTAATTATTAATTCAAATACTCTTAAATCATTTTTAATTAATAATTCAATATCTGTAGAAGAGATAAAAAATATACTTGATCTATTAACTAGTTACTACGAGCAAAAGATTAATGTATTTTCAAATTCTTCTGATGACAATAATAATTGGACAAAATTAGAATCGGGCTCCTTTACTTCTCCTTTGATTTTATTTATCTACTGTATAGATAAGATTGTAATTGATGATAAAGTAACATTATCAAATAAATCTAAAATTATATTGAAATCCTTTTTGATCTCT
>JBQCGN010000166.1:0-6478 GCA_051955655.1 Candidatus Nitrosocosmicus sp.
TTTTTGCAAATTTCGCATTCCTTATTCTCTGCTTCTACTATTTTTATAACTGTACTATATTTTATTGTGTTTCTTTTTGCATCTTTGAAGTTTCTGATATAACAATAATTGCAAATGAAGTGCGTATGCTGTATGGTTTTAATAGGTTTATTCTGTAAAATGATATTGTTTGCAATATCTTTAACCAAGACCAAATCTCCTTAAAAGCCCATGCATTTGTCTTCCTTTAGCTTGTTTCATCATAGTTTTTGAGTTATTGTATTGTTTTATCAAATCCTTAACATCATGTTCCATTAATCCTGCTCCTCTTGCTATTCTCTTTCTTCTAGATTCATTAATCAGATCTGGATTCCTTTTTTCTTCTTTGTTAAATGATTGTATTATAAATCTCCATTTTTCCATTTTCTGTTGTAGCACATCCAAATGGTCGTCTTTGACAAAGTTTGAAAGACCAGGTAGATTTTCAATCACATTTCTAAATCCCATTTTTCCCATGTTTTCCATTTGTGAGTAAAAATCTTCAATTGTCATTTTACCGCTTAATAGTCTTTTGGATTGATTTTCATCCGACTGGATTTCTAAGCTTCTTGCCATTTCTAAAAGAGCTTTTATATCTCCCATACCCAGAAGTCTTCCAACAAAACTTGTTGGGGAAAATTGTTCTAAATCATCTATCCTTTCTCCAGTTCCAATAAAAAGTACTTTTGCACCAGTAGCTGCGGAGGCTGCGATTGCACCACCGCCTTTAGCAGTTCCATCCAGCTTTGTGATTATTATACCGCTTATCCTAGCGTTTTCATGGAAGATTTTTGCTTGATTAAACGCCTGTTGACCAATTGTACCATCTATTACCAAAAAAACGTGATCTGGAATAATAATTGAGTATAAGGATTTCATTTCTTCTAACAGGCTTTGTTCTTCTTTATGCCTGCCAGCTGTGTCAATAATTACTATATCTATCGCTTGATCTTTAAAATAACTTATTCCGTTTTTGACTATTTCAATAGCATTTTTATTTCCTTCTTCTCCATATACTAGTGTATTTATCTTATGACAGTTCATTTTTAGTTGAGTCAACGCACCAGGTCTCCATGTATCCGCTCCAATTATGCCTACTCTATATCCGTGTCTGGTTAACCATCTGGCTAATTTTGCAACAACGGTAGTTTTGCCACTCCCCTGAATACCTAGCATTAAAATAGTATTCTGTCGGTTCGGATGGAAAGTGATAACCTTTTCATCAATCTTCTTCTTATCGACATTTTTAATAGATTCACCGCTATATCCAAGTAATTTTGACAACTCGTCATAAAGAATAGATATTATATGATCTTTTTTTGACAGACCTTTTGGTGGACTCTCTTTAAGAGATCTTTCTTTGAGATTTCTCGTAATTTCTAACACTAGTTTAACATTTACATCGGAAGATAGTAATGCTCTTTGCAGGTCCTTGCAAAGCTCATTTATTAATTCTTCATTTACATCTGATGCTCCAACTATTTTTTTTAAAGCTGATCTCAAATTATCTTTTAAACTGTCTAGCATTCTACTACTTTTTTATTAACGTAGCATCTAATATTTCAAAGGTTCCCCTTATTCCATCCCATGTTATCGTAGAGTTAACAATTTTTATTTTTTGATTGTACAATGGACAATTAATTACCATCGTTTCTGCTTCTCCACCTTCAAAAGATATATTGAACTTGTACTTTTGACTCAATTTTTTTAATTCATAAAAATTACTTTTATCTATTTTTTTTCCTAACCATGAGTCATCTAAACCTAATGCGGCAACTTTTATAATTAAAATTTCAAAACCTGAGTTAAATAATTCATTATAATACTTATCAGAATCGATGTTCCAAAGTGGTGAATATAATTCCAAGCTTAACTTCAAACAAATTTCTTTAAATATGTTTAGCTGGAATTTACTTGAAATTGCACCATGAGCTAATCCTTTAATTGAATATTTGCTCATAGCTTCTTCAATGGCTGATTTCAATTGATCGATTTCATATTCTTTGTTTATGTTATTACAGAATCTTTCTATAATTGGAATTCCGATGCATTTGGATATTGTTTTAAATAAATGACTATTAGGAAAATGATATAATAAACTTTCATCATTAGATGGATGAATAGAAATTATGCATGATACTTTATGACCTTCTTTTAATGACCTGAATAAAGCAAAAGTACTATCCTTTCCACCTGAAAATAAAACTGCAATGTTCAATTCAATCTATTTTCTATAATCTAATAGTTTTTATACTGCAAAATAAAATGTAAAATTATGGGATTTAATGCTGAAATTATTGCAGGTATTGCCATTCTTGGAATGGGAATTATTTTCATATTTGCAGGAGAAATCAATTCTACTTGGGGTGAAATAATGTTAGCTCATTTGATAATCGCAGCATTAGGTGCAGCTGTACTCGGACTTGGTATATGGACGTCTCGTTACGAAGCAAAACATTCACTTAGAACCCATCATCACTAATTTTTTTTATTCATCTATATATAATATGGAATTATTCCCTAATTCTTTTTGTGCACCAAGACGAGTTAGAATATCTATTAGTTTGTTAAAGTCAGGAACAGATCCGTTTATACTACCTTGTAATATCAATGTCAAATTTATATTGGATTCCAACACGTCGTGTAGTTCTTGATTGGCTGTAGTTATATAAGGTCTCAATGCTCCGCGGAATATTTCTGATCTAGCACGAATCCTTCCGTCTATTTTTTCTCCTGTAGGCGCTTTAGGTCCTACAATAATAATATTTCCAAAGGAATCTTTAAATTTATTTGGATTTTGTAATGCATCTTGTGTTGCCATTGATAAAACTGATTCTCTTGTCACTAAATGAGGAATATTTATAAAATTATTTACAAGGTTGTCCCACTGATTTCTTTGTAATGTTGTAAGATCGTTACTATATTCAACGCTTCCTGTAAAATGAATCGTACAATCCAACTTTCCAAACTTATTGTTGATTGTATTAAATATTCTTTTTACTGATTCTTCATTCTGAAAATCTATGTTATGGTGATGAAATTGTTTAAATATTTCATTTATCTCGTTAGATATTTTATTTTTACTTGAAAGTACTATCAATTGTTTTACTTTTGAATCATTAATATTATCTGCAATTTTTTTTATTTCTTCAATATCATTTATGTCTTCTGCGGTTGTTGTCAAAAGTATTAATTTTCCTTCTAATGAACCGTTCGAGTTAATATCAGTGCATCTGTTTATTATTGGTTTTACAGGGTAGAATACACTATCATTAGGGATAATTTTACCATTTATTAATTTGCTAATCGAATCTGTAGATAGGTTGTATACCATCTCAGCTACATCGTCTTGTGACAAAAACTCTTTATCAACAATCATTTTCTTTGTATTGTATTGAATCTTTTCAGCTATAGATTGAATCTTTTCCAAAAGGCTTGTTAAAGTCAATTGCAACTGTTCAATCTCTATATCTAAATTTTCTTCTCTTTTTATATTTTCTGCAAACTTCAATGTCTCTTTCTCAATAATTCCTTTATCTTCTCCTAAAAAAGGAAGTAAAGCAACATTTGCTGATTCAATTTGCTTATTTGTTAGTCCTTTAAATCCTCCTATTCTCAAAAACTCCGCGGCGGCTTTTGGATAAACTGTTTTATAGATTCGGTCCGAATGAACAGGGCCAGGATTAGTTCCTATGGATTTTATATCTTTTTCAACAAGTTCCCAGGCTAGCGCTTCTACTAACCTGTTTTTTGCACCTTGTGCTGCAGTATAAGGAGTTCTAAAACGATATGGTCTTTGCTCAAATTTGTTTTCTTCGGTAAAGAAAGTTGATATAGTGATTATTTTTCCATTCTTATTCAAGGTTTCCAATCCTTTTACACTTGTCCAAAAAGTCCCCGTTAAATGGATAGATACACATTCTTTAAATTCTTGATAATTGGAATTAGTAAATATTTTCACAGGTCCTGAAACCCCTGCATTGTTTACAATAATGTCTATCTTTCCAAAATCATCTTTTATATTTTCAAAAAGAGAGTTAATTCCATTTTCTTCGGAAACATCTATTCCTGAATAATATTTAACTTTTGTTTTAAAGCCACTTTCTTTTATTATATCGTTTAAAATACTGGATGCTTCTACAAGTGGTTCTTTTCTCCTACCCAATATTATAATATTGTAACCTTCCTTTGCAAATCTCCTGGCAACAGCCTGACCAATCCCTGTACCGCTACCAGTGACAAGAACTGTTTTAGTATTTTCACTCATTTATAAATAAGTAAATAAAAACTTCTCTAATATTAATTGTATTTCTATATATTACTTTAGATATGACATATAATTCTATATCCAAATTTAATAAAAACTTTTAAAACAAGATCATTAAGAGATATCAATATATGCAAAACCATGGAATGGGTACTATGATTTATGAATTGGAGGTATTTTCACGGTGAAAATAAAGTTCGGATTGACATTTGGTTTAAATGTAGCAAGATTGGGATTGGATGAAATACAAGTAATAACCGCTGCCCAAATTGCAGATAGAACAAATTTTAATTCGATTTGGGCAATGGATCATACCAATGTTCCTCAATGGAAAAATGCTGTGGTTAATGATGCTTGGATAATGCTATCTGCCATTGGGGCATGTACCACCAACGTTGAGCTTGGTACATGTGTAACTGATGCAATAAGAAGACATCCTTCTACCATTGCTTTGTCTACAGTTACTTTAGATAGAATAACCAAAGGCCGCGGAATATTGGGTATTGGTGCAGGAGAGGCGCAAAATGTTATTGATTTTGGCATTGAATTTAGTAAGCCGGTTTCAAAGTTCAAAGAGCAATTAGAGGTTATTGAAAAATTATTTGAATCGAATCCTGATAATAAGGTTAACTATGAAGGAAAGTATTATAAGCTAATAGAAGCGTGCTTGCAGGCAAAACCTATACGCAAACCACGACCTCCGGTATATATTGCAGCTGGCGCTCCAAAAACGTTACAGTTATGCGCTACTTTTGGTGATGGTTGGATACCTATTGGTTATACTCCTGAATTATTTAGGAACCATGCAGAAGTGATAAAAGATCATGCCAAAAGTTTAGGCAGGGATATTTCTAACTTTGAATTTGCAAACGATGTAGATGTTTATTTTACTGATGATTCAGAAGGTGCATGGGAAAAAATGAAAAATTCTGTTAAAGTAAGCTTATACAAACCCGAGCTTTTAAAAGTTCATAATATTGCACAGGATTCTGAATTTGATTTTCGAAGATACTTTACTGAATATGCCATGAACAAACCCGAGCTAATGGAACAAATGAAAAAAGCCGCTCTTAAAATTCCAGATGATGTGGCTAGAACTGCAATAGGTGTTGGATCTCCCGATGATGTTATAGAAATGCTAGATAGATTTATTAAGGCTGGAACAAATCATTTTATAATTAGATTTTGGGGAGAGGGACTGTATAAAAACATTGAAACTTTTGGAAATAAAGTAGTTCCTTATTTTAAAGACAGAGAAAAATAAATTCATTATAAAAAGCCATCCAAAGTTTTATTAACGTTTTTAACCGTCTTATTGATTTTTTTTGTTTTAATATTCAATGCATCAATAGATTCAGCATTATACCCTATAGAATTTAAATATTGTGCAAAATCTTTTTGGAATCCGTGGACTGTAAATATTTTATCAGGTTTGCTTTTCTTTACTACTTCAACTAATTCATTGAAGTCACAATGATCACTAAATGGTATAACATAATCCAAATTCATAATATGACAATAATTTTTATTGATTGCCCAGCCACTAAATCCTATAGTAACTGCATTGTATTTTTCTTTAAGATGGGAAATAAAATTATTTTTACCGTTAGTTAATGGATATATCAGTATCCAAGGTTTTTTTTTCATCATTTCTTTTTCTTTAGCCTCTGTCAAACTATAAGCTTCATCCAAAGATATTCCAAAGTTCTTGTAGATCTCGTTGAATTTGTAAATTTCGTCATGCACAATGAGAGGCTTCCATGATCCAAACAAAGAAGTCAGAATTTGAGCTTTTCCTAAAGAATATCCCATCAAAATAACTGGAATTCCTCTTGAGAACATTTCTGAGACCAATATGTTTACTTTATGAATAATTTGATCAAGAGGTGGAAAAAGGTATTCGGGTCTACCAAAGGTTGATTCAATAATTAGAGTTTCTACCTTCGGAATTTTTGCTTTTTTTAAAAAAGCTCTATTTCGTGTTGATATGTCTCCTGTATAAAATAGCTTATCTTCAATTAATAATCCTTTTGAGCCTAATATATGTCCGTTATCTATCAAACAAAAATCGTTACAATTTCCTGAATAATCTAGAATGTTATAACCTCTTGAATTCGCAAAGGCAAATGTTTCAACTGAACTAATAATTTTGTTTTTTAAATTGAATTTCTTCAAATGCTTTTTATTTATTAA
>JBQCGN010000167.1:0-4621 GCA_051955655.1 Candidatus Nitrosocosmicus sp.
AGATTTTCCACCCGTTCTGAATCTAAAATGTTTAGAGATGTCCTCCATGCTGATATTATAGGAATGACTTTAATTCCAGAATGTATACTCGCTAGAGAAAGTGAGATCTGTTACCTTTCTATTTCAACAATTACTGATTACGATGTTTGGGCTGACCATCCTGTGTCTTCTAAGGATATTGTTGAAACACTGAATAAGAATGTAGAAACTACAAAAAAGGTGTTATCTCAGTTAATTCCTTTGATTCCCAAGGTGAGAGATACTTGTAATTGTAAATTCGCACTGGATGAAGCGTTAATATGACCATTACATTCATTCCATTGCTTCTCTTGCCTTCAGATTTTTTTCGTTAAAGATAATATCGCCTTCAATTATTTTTTTCTGTACCAAACTTAAGATTATTTCTGGGTCCATTCCCATCTTTTTTATTTGATCATATTTTGTTTCTGCAATTTTTATATTTATGTTCTGCCCTCCAATTCTTCCAAATGCTATTGCCTTAAAATTGATCACAACATTATCAATTAAAAAATAACCAGCAAGTTTACTGGCTACAGGTCCTTCAGATACCTTATTAACATGTATTTTGAAATCAATTTTATTGTATTGATCTGGAATATCTGATATCATTTTATGGTATCTCTTTAGATATCTCGATACTTTTGTTAATATTTTTAAATACTAAAAAGCTCCACCAATCAGAATCTATTATTTTCATATTTTCCAAATTTGCAGATATTTTGGTTTCATCATCTGTGTCCAAAAAATTAACCTGCTTTTCTCCTTCTTTTATTTTTATTAGCTTCCATCTGTCTTTTCCTTTTCTATGTTTATTTACTGCTACCGCCCAGACTTCTTTATCATTTATTTTAGGCATTCCGATTTCTTCAGATATTTCTAAAATTCCTAATCTTTTTTCTTCGCATAATAATTTTTTTGTTAGAACACTTCTCCATACATCTACTGCTCCTATGTTTCTGCCATTTTCATTGATGTTTATTACTCCAAAATAAACAATTTTGTCTCTATTGTTGGACGGAGGAGATGAAGAATGAGATGAGGAAGCTGCAGGAGATTGCATAGATATTAATTGTTAAGTCTTTCCCTTATTTAGGCCTTGCATTAATCATTTGTGTTTTGATATCTTTCTAACATTATTCCAATGTTATCTATTTTTGTATTTTTTTTGAAATCAATATCTTTTTCTTCGCATATTCTTTTATACCTGTTTACAATTGCAAATCTTGGATGAAGGCCTTGAAATTCGTTATTGTTTATTTCTATTATCATCCCTTTTTGTTCTAAATTTTTACAAATTCCTTTTATTTTTTCATTAGTATACTTAGAGTGGATAATAAAATCGTTAAAATCATTTAATGATAATGATTTACCTGCTTTTATTAGTGCTAAAAATATTTCTACCTCTTCTTGACTCAGTTCGAGATTGTCTATAAGATTTTCTTTTAGTTTTTTGATCTCATTCAATATTTTTTTGAGATGTCTTCATCTATATTATTTATTCTTGATTTATATAAATATGAAAATTGTTGTATTAATTTTCAGTTATTAATAAATTATTTATTTTATTTAAAGATTTTCAAAATAGTTGCTAATATTTAATTAAAATTGCTATTGCAATTGATACTATGTAATATGGCTTATACATTATTTTATGAGATTGATTAGTAAATATGCGAATATTCAAATAACATTTCGTATAATATATCTTATGCCGATTAAAAATGGGTTGGAATACATCGAAAGTTTAAGAAATAGGAATCTACAAGTTTATCTTTTTGGCGAATTGGTCAAAGAGCCTGTAGACCATCCGATGATAAGACCCTCTATTAACGCTGTTGCAGAGACTTATGATCTAGCAGTCGATGATCCTGACTTAGGATCTGCAAAGTCTTCTTTAACTGGGTTACAAATTAACCGGTTTTTACACATTGTAGAAAGCCCTCAGGATTTGGTAAATCAAAATCGTATGCAAAGAAAATTAGGACAAAAGACTGGAACATGTTTTCAGCGATGTGTGGGAATGGATGCTTTAAATTCTTTATATTCTACGACTTTTGATATTGATAAAAAATATAATGCAAAATATCATGATCGTTTAGTCGAATTTATTAAGATGATTCAATATGAAAATTATGTTATTGGTGGAACAATGACTGATGTTAAGGGCGATCGTAGTCTTTCCCCTTCTCAGCAGGATGACCCCGATATGTTTGTTCATATTGTAAAAAGGGATGAAAAAGGTGTTTATATTAAGGGAGCAAAAGCTCATCAAACCGGATGCATTAATTCTCATTGGTTGGTTGTTATGCCTACAATGAGGTTACGTCCTGAAGATAAAGATTATGCTATCGTTGGAGCTATTCCAGTGGATGCAAAAGGTATCACTTATATATATGGTCGACAGTCTTGCGATACTCGTAGCATGGAACCGGGTGATCTTGACAGTGGTAACTCTCAATTTTCTGGACAGGAAGCATTAATTATTTTTGATAATGTTTTCATTCCTAATGAACTAATCTTTATGGATGGAGAGGTAGAATTCGCATCTACTTTGGTTGAGCGATTCACTTGTTATCATAGACGCAGCTACGTTTGTAAAACTGGTCTAGGTGATGTATTGATTGGTGCAGCAGCTGCAGCTGCAGAATATAACGGTATATCAAATGCTTCCCACATCAAAGACAAATTAATTGAAATGACTCATCTTAATGAAACTATTTTTGCAGCTGGAATTGCCTCGTCATACCAAGCTTATAAAACTCCGTCTGGTAATTATATTAATGACGATATGCTTGCTAATGTTTGTAAGCATAATGTTACTCGATTCCCATACGAAATTGGACGCCTTGCCCAAGATATTGCTGGAGGTCTTATGGTGACAATGCCTTCTGAAAAAGATTTTAGAAGTTCTATTACTGGGCCTCTATTGGAAAAATATCTAAAAGGCAAAAAAGGTGTTGCTACAGAAGATAAAGTTAGAATAGCTAGGCTTATAGAAAATATGACTTTGGGTCGAAATGCTGTAGGTTATTTAACTGAATCAATGCATGGCGCTGGCTCCCCTCAAGCTCAGCGTATTCAGATTGCACGACAAATGCAGTTGGAGTATAAAAAAGAATTAGCAAGAAATCTTGCTAAAATCAAGAAAGGTGAAAATAACTCTACAGACCTTTTATCTGAATCTTCTGATTATTTTGACAGAATATTTGGAATAAAAAACAGCAGCTAATTTAAATTTTAATTATTTTTTAATTTTTTATTTATTTGGAAAAATTATTGAAAACAATTTATGACTACCTTGAGTGATTTCCAATTGTAATTCAATTTTATATCGTTAAAAATTTAATTTTTAATTTACCTTATTAAATAACTATGTTTATTTCTTATTATTAAAATTCTTCTTCTAGTATTTTCCTTTTCTTTTTGATATTGAATATTTTATCTGTCTGATCAAGTGCTTCTTTCTTAGATTTTTTTAAAAGCATTGATTGTATTAGCATATAATTCTCTGGGATTACCATTCCTGTTTGATCGTCTGAATAAGTTATTTTTACAACATCATCTTGAATTTTAAATACTTCTTTATGTATATGAATCATGCCAGTATCACCGTGTTCAAATTGTAACTCGATCGCTTTCTTTCTAATATCTGCAGTACCTTTGGCCTTGTTGACAACTGCTACTCCATACTCTTTATTAAAAATTTCTAGGATTTCATCTTTGGAAGGCGGGTTGTTTTCAAATCTAATTGACATTTGATGCAGGTGCATCATTCTTGATGGGACTTTTAATGAATCTACATACAAATTAATTGATGGTAGGAAATCTTTTACATCCTCTTGATGATGGGGATGCTTATCCCATTCAATAGTGTCTTTGATTTCTTTAGAATCTTCCAAATCTGCAGATCTTCTAACCAGGGTCACATCATATCTTTTAATAGATTTGCCATATTTTTCCAATAGAGGTTGAATAATTCTTCCCATTCCAGTTACATTGCAACTTCCTTGTATTACATAATCTTTGTCAGATGTTTGGTTGTAATTTACTCGAGAATTGTGAATTATATCAGCTACTGAAAATTTTCCTTTCCTTTCCTCCCCTCCTTGAAAAATAGCCTTTTTCTTAAATGGAATATAATATTTTTGTTTGTTTTGGAATCCTTTGCCTTCTTTTACAGCATCAATAACTATGTCTGCTTGCTTGATTGCATCTTCAATAGAACCACTAACATTGTAGTTTTTATTTTTAAATTCTTCTCTTAACTCTTTGGGAACAAAAACCTTGTATCCTTTATCTAATGCCTTTCCAGTTTCATTGTCTGATGAATATTTTGCAACACCTATTAATTCAATAGATTTATCTTTTGAAAAAGCTGTTGCCAAACGTCTACCAATATTTCCATATCCATTAAGAAAAATTCTTAACAATATTGACTTTTATATTTCACAATATTATATATTTTTGTCATATAACTTATTTATTAATTATGAAATATTATTTCTAATATATTATCTTAATTTTTACATGATATTAAATTTTTATATTTTTATATTTTCAATAAGATTTATTTTACTTATTTCATATGCATTTCACAATT
>JBQCGN010000168.1:0-5110 GCA_051955655.1 Candidatus Nitrosocosmicus sp.
GTCCATGTCAAAAACAGCTAATTTAAATTTCGGTACCACAATAACATTAAACAATTCAACAAAAATATATTGTATATTGAAGGGTTGTTACTTTGGTTGAATATTACACTTTTGATAAAAGTTTGCAAAAAGATATGTCATAAACAACAGGCAAATAAGTCTCATTCTATAGAAAAATTCATGTATTTTTTTATGTGATATAGTATGTTATTAATAAACCAATATGTAATATATTACATGAATACATGAGATTAGATTATCCGTCTAGTTATGCTGAAAAGATCGGAGCAGTTACCATTCATGCTCTTCAAAAAATATATGAAATTGATTCAGGCATGTCACCAAAAACATGGGATAGAGATGATAAAACTAATTCCTATAATAACTCACCAACACGGGCATTTGACTATCCCCAACTATCCTCTATTCTATCTCAAATGGCCATTGTCATCCCTGTCAAAAATGAAAAACTAAGTCTTCTTGAAGGTGTACTAAGCGGTATTCCAAATGAATGTCTTATCATTATTGTATCCAATAGTGAAAGAACATCTGGTGCTGTGGATAGATTTTCAATGGAAGTTGAGATGGTAAAACAGTACTCCCGTTTTGCAGATAAAAAAATAATGATAATCCATCAAAAGGATGGTGGCCTTGGAAAGGTATTCAAAAAACTAGGATATAACGGCATTCTTGATTCAAAGGGAAAGTATGTTAGAAATGGAAAAGCCGAAGGAATGATTATAGGTATCCTTCTTGCAAAGATGCAAGCAAAAGATTACGTTGGTTTCATAGACAGTGACAACTATTTTCCTGGCGCAGTAAATGAATATGTCAAGATATTTGCAGCAGGTTTTGCAATGTCAAATACCCCTTACAGCAATATCAGAATACTATGGCGCTCCAAACCAAAAATAGTTAACAATCAGATAAAGTTTCCCAGGTTCGGTCGCATATCAGAATCAAGCAACAAGTACCTAAATGCTCTAGTATCTCATATAACAGGTGCTGATACAGATATCATTATGACGGCTAATGCAGGAGAACATGCTCTCTCAATGTCGCTTGCTGAAAGTCTCAATTACGCAAGTGGGTATTCTGTTGAACCTTATGAATTTATTAATATATTAGAGAAGTTCGGGGGGTTGCTACCCTCATTAACATCCTCTTTGGATGTAAAAGGAATAGAAGAAGCAAAAGAGATTGCAATGCAAAAGGGAATTGAGATTTTCCAAATAGAATCTAGAAACCCCCACTTTCATGAAGAAAAAGGTGCGGATCACATCGCAGAAATGATGGAGGATTCACTTCTTGCAATAAACAACAGCAAGATATGCAACGGCGAGCTAACAAAGGAGATAAAAAATCAGTTGCTTTTGCTCCAGATGAAACAAAATAGTAACGGCAGTATCCGAAACGGTCGTAGTACAGGGCAAATGGTGTCGGCAATGGTTAATGACTCAACTAATAATCAACAACAAAAGCATCAGAAGAAAAAGCACCGGGTTATGGAGCCTCTCAAATTAATACCGATTGATAAATTTGCTGAACTGATAAAAGAGCATTCTCAATCTTTTATTAAACTGTAAAATGCTATATCCTATTTTTTAATATAAGTAACCATCATTAGAATTTTATGAAATATAATTTATAAAGGATTTTTGGATTTGTAATTGATTTCAACTACCATTTATTGAATCAATTGTTGTCATGACGTTTTTTGCAACTGTTTGCCAGGTTGGGAAATGAAAACATGTTTTTTTGCTTTCGTCGTCAGGCTTGTCTTCTTTATACTGGTCAATGGTCTTTAAACATTCTTCTGCAAATAAATCGTAGTTTTCGTATTCAATTAGTTTTACTTTTGTGATATTGTTGTTTAAATAGAACTCCTCAAAAACAGGGATTTTCCACGCTACTACAGGTAAATTAGCACAGAATGCCTCAGCCATGGCTATCCCAAATCCTTCTCTAGATGATGGAAATATAAATACCTTGGATTTGGAGTATAGGTCAATTTTTTCCTCTTCAGATACAAAGCCTCTATGATCTATTCCTATTTTTCTTAGACCATCTTTACATTCTTCCGAAGAACGCCCAACAATAACAAGATTAGATTCTGGTCTTTGTGCTTTAATTTTAATCCATATTTTATCTAATCCGTTGAACTTTTCAATTCTTCCAACGCAAAGAAAGTCTATTTCTTTTATAATCTTTTCTTTTATGAAATAGTTTATATCTATACCAGTACCAACAATGGCAATTTTGTTGTTCAAATTCTTTGATAGCTTATTATTTTTATTTATTGACTTTTCTATGCTATTTTTTATTTTATTTTCTTTTATTCCATAAATTATATTTAATTGCTGTTTTGATGATTGACTTACAGTTAAAATGATATCAGAATCTTTGAGCATTGACATAATAAGTTTTTGAATAATATAATTATAGACCAACTCTAAAAAATTTTTGCATATTATTATTCGAGGCTCATGATGATGAAATACTACAAATATTTTAGTTTTAGGTTTTATTAGTCTTAAGAGTAACCAAAGTATAATATTAGATTCCCCCCATGCATCTAAAAAGGCTATTTGGGGATATTCTTTCAGTGCTTTTATTATACTATATAGACTGTTAAAGATTTTTATTGGTCCTTTTTTTGAAAAATACTGATTAGATATTTTTGAAATAGAATAGCAATCATTTTTTTCAATATGATCGGCAACTTTTTTCATCCATAGATGGCCGCCGGTATAATTAATGGATTTAGACGGATAACCAAAGAACAAAAGTTTTATTTGCTTTGTTTTACATTTCGCCATCTGTCGATAAAATATATCATATGAATATACATATTTGATATTTGCTATTAATAATTCATCATGATGAATAATATTATATGATTTGGATCATGACTTCTCTTGATGCTATAATAATATAGTCACATTTTTGTTTGTATTTACGAGCATGATTTCCTAATATAGATAAAATAATTGTTGGGTAATTTTTAATAACTGCATTCGCATAATGTTGATAGTTAGTTTGAATTTGAATACTAAATCAAAAGAGATCATTTTATCTTCAATATCAAATTCATCTTTGAATACAAGTAAAGGCTCAATATTTTTTATTGGAAATGCAACTGTTCTAATAACATATGCTGGATACACAATTCTCACAGATCCGAATTTTATTCATATGCATGAAAAAGTCCATCTTGGATATGGGCTTCATACAACTAGATTGACAAATCCTGCAATTGATATTAATGAATTACCTCCCCTTGATTTTATACTCCTTTCTCATTTTCACGGAGATCATTTTGATCAAGTTGCAATAAAAGATTTAGACAAGTCAATACCAATTATTACTACCCCACATGCAGCTAGTGAACTAAAATCACGTGGATTTAATAAAGTAGACGAACTAGAAAAATGGCAAGAGATATCTTTTTTGAAAGATGGAATTCGTCTAAATATTACTGCCACCCCAGGCAGACATGGACCATTTCCTATTTCTATTTTTATGCCTCAAGTAATGGGCAGTGTACTTGATTTTTATTCTGAAAATAAATCTCTCTTGTTTCGGATATATATTACTGGAGATACATTGGTTTTTGATGAAATTAAAGATATTCCCAAACGATTTCCAAATAGCGATATAGCATTACTTCATCTTGGGGGGACTACAGTAATGGGTATTATGGTAACAATGGATTCAAAGGAAGGACTTAAAATGTTTAAGTTAATAGATCCAAAAAAGGCCATTCCTATTCATTATAATGATTATGATGTGTTTAAATCATCCATCGATGATTTTAAAAAAGATGTTTTAGATGCCGGAATTGATGGTCGAATATCTTATTTAAATCATGGTGAAAGTTATACTTTTGAAATTGAAAAAAATGTTAAATGACTCGGGTATTTTGAATACAAATATTATTATTAATAACCCATTTTAAAATAAGTCTTAAATTTAATATCGTTTAAGCATATTTTAAAATGACTTAAAATCAGTATTATTCAAAAGTCACAATTTATTACATTATTGCAAAAGAATGATTATAGAATGTATTGTTATTTTTTATTTATCATATTGTTGAACATAGTATTGAATAACTCCAAGTTTTCAATGTTTAAGTTAAACCAATATTTTGATGTTTCAAAAGGATTATTGTAAAAATCCCTTCCTACATTATACCACCAATTCGTAAATAATGTTTGCCAAAATGTAGTTCCAAAGATAAAAGGATCGATATAAGACGCCTTTTCTGTTGTTTGCTTTTCTGTCAATAAATTAAAAAAAAGATCATCATATTTATTTCTTTTTTAGATATATAAAGGACGCTCCATAGTAATTATGATATACATCATCAATCAATATGAAACCTTCAGCAATAGAAAATAGATATATATTGTTAGATAAAGTAATTTGCTTGCCAGTTACTATATGAATATGAAAATAACCAAAGATGCATGGCTATCCTTGGTAATTCTTAGCTCCATTGCACTTTTAACAATGTATGGAGAAACAATGCTTCTGCCAGCACTCCCTGATTTGGTAAAAGTTTTTGAAATTCCTTATAATACATCTTCTTGGATACTTACATCATATCTAATTACAGGTGCTGTTATGACTCCTGTGGCAGGTAAACTTTCTGATATCTATGGGAAGAAAAAAATATTGGTGATTATCATGGCCGTTTATACAATTGGGACTTTGGTAGGTGGAGTGTCTACCAATATTGCATTAATGATTACTGCTAGAATAATACAGGGCATAGGTCTAGCAATGTTTCCAGTTGCTTTTGGAATTATCCGAGAAAAATTTCCAGAAGAAAAACTCGCGATAGGTCAAGGTATTTTTACTGCTGTATTCTCAGGCGGTGCAGTAGTTGGTCTTGGATTAGGTGCAACAGTTGTAGAGAATTTTGGATGGCGAATGACTTTTCTTTCTGTTATTCCTTTTGCAATTGTTTTGTTTTTAATTATAATAAAGTATCTACACGTTTTTGTTGAAAAATTAATACCTAAGATCGAATCTAGCCACCTGGACGTAAAAGGAACAATGATATTAACAGTTATGATATCTACCTTCCTAATTGGATTAACTT
>JBQCGN010000169.1:0-9619 GCA_051955655.1 Candidatus Nitrosocosmicus sp.
GAATTCTATACATCGCTTCTGCTGTCTGCCTCTTAAACCTTCATATTTTCAATTATATCATTTATCTTTGTCTTGTTTTTACTCATCTGTTTCAACTCTAAATCTCAGTTATCAATAACATCAAATACTAGGAGTAGCTCTCCAAGTCTAACATCAAGAGACTGGTTATAGACAGCCAATTTTACATCATGTATTTTAGAAATGGTTAGCTAAATGTATTTGGGAAAGACAAATCATACTACAAAGTACGTCAAGTAATTACTGTGAAGAATTTAAAAGAACTATTGAAGAGACAACAAAAACTATCATCAAATGAATTTAAAAGACGAGTTAAAAGATTCATAAAAAAAGGAATAATTGAAACTAGAGCATCTAGTAGCACTTAATAATATAGTTATGTCATTTATAGCGTTGAGATATTTACTCAAGGAGATTAATGCTCGATTATGATGAGCCTGCAAGTTGAACCAGAGGCTAATCTAAGCTATGATAAGATATGGAAGATGTTTGATGATTGCATAAAAACAAATAGATTCTCAAAAGTTCAAAATGTGTTTTGTGTCGGATCGAAAGAAAGATGTGCGCTGGGCTTGATAATGAGTTACACTGGTGTTATATCGCCACATGGTAAAATAATAGATGAAAATATATTTTTAGAATGTATTAGACCATACTACAAGATGGTATCTATAGGAAATGATAGTGAAATTAATAGAATAGAAAATCTTAAGGATAAGGATGTATTATTAAAAGAACTAAAAGATTATTATCACAAAACAGGGACCATTAGAAGCGGATACATAACACAGCTAAATGATCATACTGATTTTAGTTTTGAGGAATTCAGAGACCTCTTTAAAGAACTCGATGTATGATTATGACCATCTAAACAGTTGTGTATACACCATCCCGCTTTTGACAATCTCTGATAGATAATTGATTGATGATTGCATAAAAATAAGAGGATAAAACAAATGTGTAATGTTTGTACAGATTGTGCGATTTTCAGAAACTGAAGCTGCTATAGGTACTAAAATATAGATATATAACATAGATTGAGAATCTGAAAGGGCCATGGATCATCACTGCTAAGATGTATTCTCATTTACTTTGGATACCTTTTAACAACCACATGGCAAAAATTCCTTGCCTATTTCCATTATCTACATGAGATTCATAAACACCTACTTTACTTTTAAGAAATCCCAAATCCCCAGTTGCGTTTGCATCAAAGAATGCAGCTCCCAATCTTATTGTGCTGTTGTTCTCATTGTTTGCTATATCCTCAAAAGAATAACTGGCACTTCCATTTTTAGATACAAAAACAGTATGACCTTTGATAGAGCTAGTACCATCTTCCCTGGGAACTATAATCCCACTACCAGAAGCAGATATTTTCAAACCATTTAAAGTTCCATTGCCTACAAATGAGTCTGGAGAGGAACTAGATGTGCTATTATTGTTATTAATGCCATTATCAGATTTGGGAACTTCAAATTTTTCTACATAAATTGGCTTTCCCATTGTCAAGTTAACGTTTTGGACTTGATTTAAAGCCAATGAATTATATCGTTGTTGTGAATAAGCCAATTCAAACAAGGAATTGAAGATAAAGGGTATTGTCAATATTCCCGATAAAGCCAATAGATAGAATAATCGTGTTTTCATCGAAAAGTCTAAGACATAAACATATAAAAGATTTTCAAAAAAGATTTTCTTGAGATATATCCAGCCCTTTTTTTAATCATCAACAGAATGATACATTAGCTTTTTCTTCTAAAATTAAACCTAATTTTTAAATAGCCTAGAAATATTTGCAGTCTTTTAGGATATTGTCTTTTAGGTTCCGGTTCTCGTAGAACATAGACAAATCTTTGATATGGAGAAATCGATTTCCATATAATAAATCAGTTGACTATGGTGGCGGAGCTAAAACCATTCTTTAATAGCCATAATTAGAGGAGGACCTACAAAAGAGGAGACATCTTATGGGCAAAGGGGGTTTGATTAGGGTAGGTAAAGGGGTTCAATTGATTGCATTAACAACTACATTTTATTGGAACTTTTTCTAGTACTCTTCTCAGCAGGTGCTGGCCGAAAGGGATTGATATAAAGTTGGAATAAATTGTAGATTAGGTTTTTATAATGTATATTTTTAGATTCAAAATAAAAGTATTAATCAAATGTTAAATGTTTCATAAGTGTTAGGATGTGTAAAGCGGGATGACAATAGGATTAAATAAATTCAACTCTACAGAAAATAATCATGTTCTGATATTCTCTTATGTCCCTATTGCACGCTTACTGGAGACAATGGTATGTCAGAACACCTTTGTAAAAATAATAAACAAAAGTTTGATACGGTTTATCTGAAATTTATTTTGTTTTTATAAACGGATCTATTTTTTGTTCTGCTGAAATTTCATCATCAGAATTAGAGTTTTCCTGCTTATGGTCATGATTAATATGTTCTTCCATTTCGTCTTTATTTCGAGCGGTTAATCCGCATACTTTACAAATTACTTGTTCTGATTCGCTAATACCCATCTTATCTGGCTCCATGGAATAATATAATTTACATTCTATTTATGATTTTATTATCAAAAGATATTTCGAGGATTTCTTTACTTAAGTTCGATAGCAACCCATATCCAAATATATTACGGTCCAACTCTAAGTATAATCTGATCTCTTTGTATACAATAATGCTGTGAGATTTTCTTTTTCTTTGATGATTGCATTTTTGAATCCAGTTCTAGACAGAAACGTGATTTCTTTTAATAAAACAGAATAATAATCTAATGTTAAAGATATTAATATCAATTAAAAAAAGAAAATAATTGAAACCTATCTTTTTCTTCTTGGTAGTAATTATTTCAATATCTGTATCAAATCTGATTATTATTTTTGCTGAACCCAATAATAAAATAATTTATTCAAGTTGGATATTGATTATCAACTCTTTTATTGCTGCGGTTCTCTCTATTTTCATTCTTTTAAAAGACAAAGGTAATAAAGATAGAGATAGAACTATAATTCATTTAGCAATTGGTCTTGTATTTTGGTTCATTGCAAATGTAATATGGGGATATTATGAAATAGCGCTTGACGTTGTATCGCCAGTTCCTTCTTTGGCAGATTTTTTTTTGCTAGCTGCATATGCATTTTTGATATATAGGCTAATAGTAACATATATCAAAATAGATCGTAAGGTAAACAAGAAAATCCTTTTTTTAATAATCTTTTCTACAGCATTATTTTTGCTATATATCATTAATTTAACCATTGATGTGTCTGAATTATCTAGTTTTAGAGGTTTCATGCTTTTTGTCGTTACAATAGCTTATCCTGTTTTAAATTCAATTTTGATGGTGTTTGCATTACTTATCCTTATAGAATTGAAGAGTGATAAACATCATTCTATTGCCTGGATAACAGAATTAGTTGGATTATTGGCAATAGTTGTGGGCGATAGCTGGTTTGCAATAATCGTTCTTACATCATTTGTTGAACAATTATGGATATCATCTCTATTATTGTCTGCTCACTATTTGTTGATTGCTGGAGGCCTAGTATGGTATATGAGGCATGCTGTTAAATGGCAATCAAAAAATATTTTCGATAATATAATAAAAAGAACAAGAAATCGAATTCCAAAAAAAGTTTTAATCGGCCTTCTCTTAATAGCAACAATATCAATAATTTTGAGCGTTTATTCCACTAATGTTTTTAGTAATGATAATAGCAATTATTTTATAAACAAAAAATCTTTTGACATTCAAAGTTCATTTGATAAAGCAGCAGGGAAAAAAGAATTTGTGATAGGTGCTATTATGCCATTTACCGGATCCTTGTCTTCTATAGGTAAATCTGTCAAAGTTGCACTCAATAAAGCAGAGGAGGATGTAAATCATTATTTTCAAGAAATGAATTCTCCATATCGTTTTAATATATTGATGGCAGATTCAAAGACAAGTCCAGAAGATAGCCTTGTGGCCATAAAAAAATTACATGAGAATGGCGCAAATATTATTGTTGGCCCTGCTACAAGCACAGCAGTTTCTGCTGTAAGGGACTATGCTAATACTAACAACATTATACTCATTAGTTATGCAAGCACCTCTCCGCTTCTATCTATCAAAGGTGATAATCTTTTTCGCCTAGTTCCCGACGATACAAATCAAGGAAAAACAGTAGCTGAAGAAATGATTAAAGATGGAATAAAAGTTATTGTTCCGTTTTGGAGAGATGATATTTATGGAAATGAATTGTATAACTCTACCAAATCAAATTTTATAAAACTAGGCGGAAAAGTGCAAGATGGTATTACTTATGAGCCTCATACAGGCAGATTTGCTACAAGTTTGCACAGAATAAATTTTATAATGTGGGATCAGCAATTAAAGAAACTAAATACTATTGTATCAGATGCAATAAAAAGATATGGAGTTAAAGCCGTTGCCGTCTATATAATATCCTATGACGAAATAGCACCCATTTTAATTCAAGCACAAAATTATGATATCCTTAAAAAAGTAAGATGGTATGGTAGTGATAGTATAGCTCAAAGTTCTCAGATTACAAAAAACTGGGACGCTGCAGATTTTGCAATGAAAACCAATTTTACAAATCCTCTATTTTCAATAAATAACAATATAAATTTGGAAAAAATCAAGAGCCTTGAAGAAGACTTGAAAAAAGAATTGCACGAGGTTGGCTCAATAACTTATCCAGTGATTGCTTATGACTCTTATTGGGTGGCCTCTATAATCCTTTATAAAAACAGCACTCTAATTTATGATAAGAATAGCAATATCAATACCATAACTAAATCATTTAAACAAATTGTTTTTGATACATCAAATAAACCATTAGAGGAGGGTTTATCAGGTAAAATAACGCTCAATTCAGCAGGAGATCGTGTAAGTGATAGCTATGATTTTTGGATTGTTAATAAGAACAGTCATGGTTATGAGTGGGATAAAGTAAACTCAACAATAATGCATTAAGCCAGTATAAAAATGCTAATTCGTTTAAACTAGATGGATTATTACTTCAACCTGTTTACTGGTGAATTTATTGAATTATTTAATACATTTGCAGCATAAAACAGACATATCTATTTTCTTAACAGATGAAGTAATACCTTAGATAAGTGCATGGCTAAAATACAAATACAGAACTAGAAGAATATGTCATCAAATTAAAAAGGATGCAAATAAAATTAAAAAGACAATTACAGTATATAGAATTCTATATATAAAGAAAACTGATTTATTATTTTCAATAAACCAACGTAATCAATCACCCGATCCATTGGGTATATACTAATTTGACAAGTTTATCTGCCAAAACATTGGATTGACTTGCCCTTCATGTAATCTTTGAAGTGGTGTTTGGTTTGGTTATTTATCAAATAGCAAACATATGAAAAAAAAGAATGAATCCTCCTCTATTGTTTGAAAGAGGTTAATTATTTTGTTCTATTTGAATTGTATCGTCAGATCAATTAAGATTCTAGAAGAGTTTGTATTTCATGCAAAGTTGGAAATTTGGTTGCAATTGAGCTTTGTATTTTACTTGCATTTATGTTTTTTAAAGTATTAAATTTACCAGGCAATATATCTTTCAAAGTAATTGTCACATGTGATTGGTCTAGTGGAGGTATAGTAACTGCCATCATGTTATAAAACTTTTGTCCAACTGGTGGTATGACGCCTACATTCTTTGCATAGGTGTTATATCCCTTTATCATCTTCTGTATGATATCTTGATGTTGGTTTGCTACATCATAATTTTGACCTGGATCACTTGTTAAATTAAACAGCTGCCATTTTCCATCGCCAACTGGAGGTGGGTGTTTTGTGGCTTTCCAGTCCCCCATATACACAGCACTATTGTTGAACATTTCATCTGCAACAATTTCATCTTGGCCGTAAACCCTGTTAATAGTCCCATTTAAAAGTGGCTTTAGTGATTTGCCCATGATTGGGTGTACAGGATGACCATTATATACAGTCCCAAGATGGTTAATGCCTGCATAATCGAGGATGGTTGGAGCAATATCATTTACAAACGCGAACGCCTTGATAACTTTATTAGAATTAAATGCTATTGTGAAATTGGATGAAGAAGAAGAAGAAGATACTGCACTAATAGGTTCCTTTATCACAAATGGAACTCTTGTTCCACCTTCATACATGGTTGTCTTGTATCCTGATAGAGGAGAGGTGGTTGAGTATGATCCCCAAGCAGCATAGTTAACAATAGAGCTTGCATTACCGATATTGGATAGTGAATTATTAATTGTGGCTAAGAAAGAGGGTTTCCCTGAATTAAGTATTGAACTAATTGCAATATATATTAATGGAGCAGGTTCTGAGGAGCCATTATCTGAAACAAACACAATCAATGTATTATCATATTGTCCTGTTTGCTTGAGAACCTGTATTACATTTCCTATTGCATGATCCATGTCTTCAATCATTGCAGCGTGTGTGGCAAGTATTCTTATAACATAATTCTTTTGTTCCTGTGTAAGCTCATTCCATGGTTGGTTTGGTGGAATTCTTTGGGGCAGGTTCGTATCTGCAGACCAGAAACCAAGTTCTTTTTGCTTTTCAAAAGTTTGTTTTCTAAGTTCATCCCATCCTACACTAAATGTTTTGAAATATTTGCTTATTGTTCCTTCTGGGGCCTGGAATGGAGAATGTGCTACTTGAAAGGCCAAATATCCGAAGAATGGTTTTCCATCCGATACACCATTTTTAATGTATTCAATCATCTTGTCTGCATACAAATCATTAGAGTATAGAGAAGAATTTCCCGGCCTTGGAATAATCTTGCCATCTTCAGCAAAAGAAATATTCTCAAGTGGCTGTCCTGGAGTATTAAAATGGTTTGCGCCTCCGCTAAGTAATGTAAGGCTTTTCTCAAATCCACGATCATGTGGCAAGGTGCCGTTCTGAGCACTATTTCCAGATAAATGCCACTTGCCTGATAGATATGTATGGTATCCCGCATTCTTTAATAATTCTGCAATAGTGACAGTCTTATCGTTGATATATGTCTCATAGCCAGGCTTGCCGATTTGATTTGGAGCTATAGCTTCATACATCGTCCCTATTCCTGCTATGTGATGATCAACACCTGTCAGTAGAGATACTCTAGCAGGAGAGCAAACTGGATTTGTGTGATAGTTTGTTAAAATCTTCCCTTCTTTTGCTAATGTATCAAGATTTGGAGTTGAAATTTGACTGCCAAAAGCACCTATATCTGAAAAACCAAAATCATCTCCCACTATCATTAAAATATTTGGGCGCTGCTGCTGTTGATTATGTTGTTGGGATAAAATTGGTTGCTGTTGTTTCGCAAATGTGTATTGGTGTAAAAAGTTATTTGACAATATAGATGAAGACGGTAATCCAATAAGGCTTAAAGTTATGCTAAATGCGATAAAAAAACGCACACTGCAGATTAATTGTTTCATCTATTAAACCGGTATTTTATGATACTAATATATTTTCAGCAAATGAAGATAGAATTTTATTTAGTAACGACATCATAGTTGTTATTTTATACGTATACGTCATTTCTTTGCAAGGTAGTTGTTTATGTGTTTGGTAAACTCTGCCTATGTGTTTAACGTAGGGAAAAAATAAAACATTGCCAAGATTAAAGCAACAATCATTTTTTTCTAGTTGTTGGAATATATGTTTAAATTTAGTTTTATGAAGTAATGTTCAAAACCGGCGATAACCTGCCTAAATACGGAGATAGATTATTACTTACCGAGGATGTTTTATGCTTACCGGGTCAAGGAGTCATCTTTCTTCATCATTCTTTTTATCGATACAATCATTAGTAGATGGAAGACTGAATGAAAAAGTTGCACCTTTTCCATCTTCTTTGTTGTTTTCAGCCCATATCTTTCCACCATGAGCTTCGATGATATTTTTGGAAATATATAAGCCTAATCCAATTCCTTTTTCTGATTTAAAAGAAATTTTTGTAAATATCTTGTGCATCATTTCTCGTTCAATTCCGCTACCTGTATCTTTTACATGTATTATAACAAATTCTTTTATAGAGCCGTTAATACCATTTATTTTTTTCTTTTCAGAGATAATAGAAACTATTCCGTCTTCTTCAACAAATTTTATTGAATTCTCTACCAAATTGTAAATAACTTGAGTAATTCTATTTTTGTCAGCATAAATTAAAAAATCATTGTTTTCTGAATTTTTAAAGATAAATTTGTAATTATGAAATGACCGATAAGTATTTTGGTAATCTTTGATTATATTCATCAATAATTCGTTAACATAAAATCTTTCTTTGTTTAGGCTCAATGATTTGCTTTCAATTTTAGGAATGTCTAAAAGATTTTGAATTAGTATCTTTAGTTTTTTTGAATTTCTATATACGATTTCATATAGTTTTTGTTGTTGTTGTAGTTCTTTTGTTTTTCCTAAAAGCAAACTAACAGAACCTATTATAGATTGAATTGGACTTCGCAATTCATGAGAAGCTGCATTAATAAAATCCTCATTTGCTTTGTTAGCGACCTTTAATTGAGAGTTCAAAAGCCTCAACTGATTTGTTAATTCTGTTTGTTTTTTTATATCGCTTTTTATTGTTTCTATCATAGAATTAAACGACAAAATGAGAAATGAAATCTCATCATTGCCTCCATAATTAACTGATACATCCATATTCCCTTTTTTAACTTCAAAAGTAGCTTTAGTTAACAAAAATACTGGTTTAAGCATTCGAGAAACTACATGCAATATAAAAAGAATCAGTAAAACATTCATTGAACCAAAAACAAATTGCAACAATACTAGATTATCCATATTCTTTTTTGCATATTGCCCTAATTGTGTTACCAGAGTGTCTGATAAGTTAATAAGTTCAAAAGCCAACGGATATATTTTTTGTTTAATAGAATCATTTGATTTTTTAACAAGTGTTGATGAAGAATTCATGTTTTGAAAGTTGAGGTTTTTATCTTGGGAATTTTTGTAAATCTGTTCATCTAACGCGGATTTTAAATTTTGCCATTTTTGGTAAATTACATTCCATGTATTCATAAATTCTGATGGAATTGGCTGTAATTGTATATCAGATATATTACCGCCATTTTTTAAAGCAATAATATTAGAATCAATCTGCTGTTCTGCAACTTTTATTTTTGAAATATTATCATTATAATTTATCCTCTTATTTTCATCTGTGATTGTTGTTGTTGTTGTTGTTGATTGTGTATTTGATTGACCTAAATATTCGGAAATTTGGTAAATGATATTAGTTGTAAGGTATCTATTTTTTCCTGCAATATTTATGGTATTGCCCAAAAGAGTTTGCTGAGATTGAAGATAAATTAGAATACCAAAGATAATAACAATAAAGAGGATTTGTGTAATAGATAATATGCCAATTTTTATCATTAATTTTGAACTAAATATCTTAAAGATATCAAAAATGTTCAAGAATGTTATTTAGCACTAGGTTGTATATCAATATGAATTCACAACATATCGTTTAGTTTTTTGGTATAAGTTATATCCTAAAAAAAGGTTAAAAGAAATAAGGGCTTATGTAGAGGATGCATACTCTT
>JBQCGN010000170.1:0-4795 GCA_051955655.1 Candidatus Nitrosocosmicus sp.
TCCAATATATGAATCGTCGGTCAAGATCAAGATCTAAATCTATAGGTTCAGGCAAACCTTCAAACAAAACTTCAATATCATTGCGATTGGTAGCATTCTGACCGTTTGGTATTTCGGTATTTGCAAAAAAGATTCGGCCTTTTCCAGCATTATCAGGACCTTTTTGTGTCCAGAATAATTTTTTATTTTCTACATCAACTGCTATACCAACACACCATTTCGTAGCATCAAGACGGTCAGAATCAAGGTTTCCATTTTCTATTAGTATTTCAATATTAGAACCATCTACATTTGATCGCATGACTCTCAGTCCTTCTCTGTCTGACCAATACAATTTTCCATTTTTTTTTATCAAGGCAGATCTGCTTTGGTGTGAAAGTACCACCTTTTGGAATTATAATTTGGCGATTTTTTCCATCGAGGTCAACACGTTCTATTGAACCATCATTCTTATCAGGAATTCCCATATTTGACCAATAAATATGTCTAGACTCTACATCAACTGCTATGCCATCAGGATGTCGACAGTCTGTTACTAGTGTTTTAAGATCAGTGCCATTTGTATTAATGGAAAAAATACGACCGCCACTCAAATCCAATACAAATAATCTGCTTACTACTGATTTGTTATCTGATGTAGTAGTATTTTGTGAAGACACTTTAATGATGTAAATTTCTATAATATAATTATGTTGAGTATGCATTACTATAAAACATAAAGTCTTTTTCGTTTTTCTGCTAGTAATTATTACAGGGTAATGTTTATTGGTTATTAATTAGAAGAATTACATACTACACTATACTGAATAAAAAGATTAAAGGGAGACTTACTCCTAAGATAGGTTCAACTAATTTTACGATTCAATTTAAGAGTTAATTTATGTGGTTCTACGCCAAGGGGTTTAGCAAAGATATATCACGGGTCTATTAAATAAGTATTAGTTATTTTATCATGATAGGTTTTATTACCTGTTACCGGTTTTTGCAATGAATTACAACTTAAATAGAGGGTATAGTATATCCAGAATTATTTGGAAAATAATTTTCGAATAGGAAATTTAATAGTAAAACCCGATTTCAAAGCAATGATTTTATGCATGTTATTAATACCAACTTTACTATCTTTACTATCAACTAGTAATATATATCAAACATCTTTTGCAGGAGATGGTATAAAAAATGGTTGTGCTAACACAGTAAAAGTAACTTTATCTAATTTGCCCAATCAAACTGCTTCTGCTTCTTCAGAAGTAATTCTTAAAAATATTGATCCAAACAATGATCGTGGCCAAGCAAATTTAAATATTTCAGGAATAGGAAGTGGTATTGTAATAGTAGATTTCCATCATGATACTAATGACTTTTTAGTAGCCGTTGAAGGCGTCCCAGGTCAAACGGGAAAATCGACGAGCTTTTTGTTTACAGACAAACACTCTTGTTTCTCAAGCGGTGATAGTCTCCAAGGCTTTATAGATTTATCAGGTGTTGGATCTGGTTCCGTAGAACTTACCAAAATTAATTAGTTGTGTGTAGTCACCATTTCCAGTATATTACGAATGGTTAACTAAAATTTTTTCTTATTGCTACCTCTTACAGTTTAGATATTGTTATCATATCTTCGCAACATCATAATATTATCATTATTTTTTCCCTTGCTTTCAAGCAGTATCTGCTTGTGCATAATGTTCCATAAATAATAATCAGAATCATTCACAAATACTAAGCGATGATTTTGGTAAGTATTATTTACAAATGTGAACACAGTATAGTCAAGTTTATCAAAGCTCTCAAAGATGATAATATCTCAGTATATAAAAGAGATACACCAAACTGACGTTTTCTTCAGTTTTAAGTATTAGTAGTTATCAATCAGAAAATTTTACAGTTAAGTTTTATTTTTTTTGCTTATATAGCACAATATATCGATATTGTATATTCCTGATGGTTTTTGCTAATGATGAATACCCACAGCCCGATAAAACAGAGGTGCTGCATGGTAATGACATCATTATCAAAAAGACACTAGAGACCTTTTCATGGACAAAGAAAAGCATGGATGGTTCTATTGATAAAGATGGTCCAGCTGTCCATGTTCTATACGAACCAATATGGAATGGTTTAGTTTCACTTAAAAAAAAGGGGATAAAGATAAGAAGCATTACAGAAGTTACACCAGATAATATAGATTATTGTAAAAAGCTGATGGAAGTAGGCGAACTTCGTCATCTTGATGGTATTAGAATTAATTTTGGAATAGCTGATGGAAAACAGGTAATGCTTCATGGTGTATCACAAGAAAAAGATCCGATATCTCAGGCTATTCTAACCAGCGTTAAAGGGCTTGTAGAAGCACAACAATACGTGTTTGAGAATTTATGGAACAAAGCAATTCCAGCAATACAGAAAATTAAAGAAATTGAAGAAGGAATAGAGCCGATCGAAACTAAAGTATTGGATGACCATGTCGAAATATACAACCGATTTTTAGAAACAATTAAAAAATCAAAGTAGAGATACATTTGCTCATCTATCGGCGGGATGCAAGTAATCTATAACAATTTCTTTGATTTGTATAAAGACATAGTTGAAAATCAAAAGAGAGGAGAAGGTAACGGAATTAAATGGCTTACTTTTATAGATAATAATAAAAAAAGTATTGATCTAGTAAAAAAATTTTTAGATGCAGGAATAGAGGTAAGACATATAAAAAATCTACCATCAATGAATTTTTCTTTTAATCATGATAGCATTCAGGCGACTCTAGGATCTATGGAAGATGGCAAGTTTATGAGTAAACTGCTAGTTAGCAATGAACCAGCATATGTAACACAGTTCACTTTATTTTTTAATGATCTATGGGATAAATACGGAATCGATGCTAAAGAGAGGATTATAGATATTGAAGAGGGCATGGATTATGATATAAACGTAATAAGACATTCAGATAAAACATGGGAATTGTATTTGGATCTTATTAAATCAGCTCAAAGCGAAATCTTTTTTATTTTTCCAACACCACGGGCTTTTATCCGCCAACTCAAAGCAATATATTTGGCAAAACTAGTATCAAGAGATAGAAAAGCCAAAATAAGAATACTGACCTAGTAATGATTTAGTTGAAGAATCAATACATCGTTTAGTTGAAGAAGATGGAGATAACGCTAATGAAGAGGAAAGAGATAACAAGATTGATCAAAAAAACTTAAAGTTGGATACAGATTATTTTTTTAATAGCAATATCAAAATAAGATTTATTGAAAAAATGTCCAATACCAAAGCTACTATTGTAGTAGTAGATAGAAAACATTTTCTAGTAATGGAACTCAAAGATGATACAAAAGATTCTTTTGCCCGAGCTATAGGCCAGAGCATCTATTCTACTAGTAAGGCGGGAGTATTATCATATGTGGCAATATTTGAAAACTTGTGGAAACAGTCAGAACTAAATCAAGAGATAAAAGAGTCAAACGAAAAATTAAAAAAAAATGATAAAATGCAAAAAGAATTCATAAATACTGCTACTCATGAGCTACGAACACCATTGCAACCTATAATTAGTTTATCGCAACTGCTTAAAGATAAAACCAAAGATAGACAGCAAATAGAGTTACTAGATATCGTAATTAAAAACGCAAAGAGATTAAGGGATTTAACAGAAGACATTTTAGATGTAACAAAAATAGAAGGAGATAAATTAAATTTAAATAAAAATGCTTTTGATATTGTAGATCTATTACAATCTCTAATAAAAGAATTCAAACATAGTGTTGGACATAGCAAAGAAATAAAATTTGAGATACACTTTAAGAATGTCGATTCGAATACATTTGTTTTTGCAGATAGAAACAGAATAATCCAAGTAATTTCAAATTTAATAGACAACTCGATAAAATTTATAGCAATGAAAGATGATAATGGCCTAATATCAATTAATGTAGAAAAAATCAAAATAAACAACAAGGAAAACGAAAGTTCGAATAGTTCCACAGATGGAATAATTATAAGTATCAAAGATAATGGCAAAGGAATAGATTCTAAGTTTTTCCCAAGACTATTTAATAAATTTGCATCAAATTCCTTTCAGGGGACAGGATTAGGGTTATTCATAGCTAAAAACATTGTAGAAGCTCATGGTGGTAATATATGGGCAAGTAACAATAAAGATGGGGAAAAAGGAGCGACATTTTCTTTCAGTCTTCCATTAGCCTTGTAATAACAATTAGAATACACAAATCTGTATTAACAACGGGGGATAATGGTTTTACCCAAAGGGAAAAAGAATACGGCTTTTAGTTGTTTTTCTTAATGAAAGGTAATATCCTTGATAATATCCTTTTATATGCCACCTCTTAACAAGGGCCCTACTCTTAATTGGGCTCAATCACTTTTAAGCTAAAACTTAGAGGGTTTGAGTAGGGTAGCTAAATGGATTCAATTGCTTATAGATATTACATGGTAATTTTATTCTTTAAAATCTACCAATAGAGTGGATCATAATAAAATTAGAAGGTAGGCTCGAATTAAGCAGGACGTGTATGATATTTATAATAACTAGTCCTTTTGGGGTTATTTATAACAGCTTTAAATCAGCAACTAAATGTTCAATCTTGTTCCTTTTTATTGGTCCAAATGCTAAGACCGTAGGAATATTTTCAACTATTTTTATTTTATGATCACTTTTTACAATCTTGATGGGAAAACTTAGTTTATGAGATAACTCGATTAGTTTTGAATGCAACTCATAAAATTCTCTGAGCGAACCCACTTTTAAGACGATTTTTTGAGATGCATGGAA
>JBQCGN010000171.1:0-4673 GCA_051955655.1 Candidatus Nitrosocosmicus sp.
TTGTATTTTATGCAAGCATTTAGAATAAAGTATGACCTAAATATAAAAAAAACAAATTAAAGGTGTATCATAGAATAGTAAGAACAAGCAAAAATTTAGCATTCGTTTTAATTGACTATTTCTTTTAAAATAGTTCCTAATTGCTAAATAAATGTTCATAAAAATAGAGATATTATACGAGTTAAATGGATAACCCTATCAACTATTTTCATGACTGCCATATTGCTAAATGACCAATGAGTTTTCATGTATACAACATGTTAGGATGAGGTTCACTAAATCTCATTATCTATGATAATTTCATAGATAAATCAGGTTAACCTGATTCGGATATAAAGATAATCACGATTTTCGATTATTAGAATAAATATTAAAAATAGATTATTTTAAACAAAAGTAATTTTTACATATTTATTATCACTTAAACAGATAAAGTCATTTGACTTCGTCCATTTACAACAAAGATAATCAGAAAATAGATAATCTACAAATGAATTTATTTGTCATTAGTTTGATTATATGAATTTCCTTTTAGAATATGCTTTTGTTTTCTAATTTCGTTACCATATTTACAATGGTCAAAATTATTTTCAAAATAATGAAAGTTAACAAAAACATGTTAAAAAAAAATTTTTTATTGAATATACATGAAAGATGCAGGAAGAAGCCAGATTATGCTTTTTTATATATATTTATTCAAAAGCGTCTGTTGAGCATATCCATTACCGAAAAATTTATTATTTTATAAGATTCGTCAAATTAATAAACTTGCTTGTACAATAAATTATAAATGGTATCTTTATCTGAAGCATCGCTTGTTTTAATTCCCTACGTTGCACTGATTGTTAGAGTTTGGATGGGTATCAATATGGTTATTCATGGATATCCAAAGATTAGAGCATTCAAACAAACTGCTCAACAAATGAATCAAGCACTTGGAATTCCGATTAAAGTTACATATATCTCATCAATATTAGAATTTTTTGGCGGCATATTTCTGATAATTGGTTTAATTGTTCCAGTAGTTGCATTATTTTTTGCAATTTATATGATTTCAATTGTATTCATGAAGAGAAAGAAAATGAAGGCAGTATATATTTCTCCCCAAGGCACCTCATATGAATTAGATATAACATATATTATTATTTCAATAGCGTTATTTGCTTTAGGCGCAGGAGCCATTTCGATTGATTCTTTAATTCATTTTTAAAAGCATGTATTTCTTATTCATATCCATTTTAAATTGTACTAAATAAGTGAAATCATAAAAAGTATTTGAATAAATAACTATTGGGATAAAACGAGCAAAATATAGAAGATATTGAATTTAAAGTGGTCTTGATCCTTTGTGGTGGATTTTATTCTACAGAGGGCAATAGTTCATTACATAGTTTTCTGTTTAAAATTCCACTACTTTCTAATTCTTAAAGAAGTATAAGTAATTTTACAATTGGCTTGGTGGTATTACTGTTTTTTATAATGGTAACGTATTTGCAGTCAAAGGGGCAATTTTAGAATCAGAGCATTGGCTTTAGATTAAAAAAAAGGAAATAACAAAGGCATTATATCAATGATACATTCTGGAAGTAGCGAGCAATTTCAAATTCCTAATTTTCGTGTTCAAGTTATACATGACTTTAGAATCATAGATGTAATATAACAACAGATAAACTCGAAAAAATCTGATTTAAATTTCATTCATTTTTTCATTACATCCATCTCAATCTGCGCTTACTAATAAAATGTCTAAAAATTTCAAATAAAG
This sequence comes from Candidatus Nitrosocosmicus sp., assembly GCA_051955655.1. Classification (GTDB taxonomy): domain Archaea; phylum Thermoproteota; class Nitrososphaeria; order Nitrososphaerales; family Nitrososphaeraceae; genus Nitrosocosmicus. Next base: position 1,766 of record JBQCGN010000171.1, read on the forward strand.
TTTACTTTTCAATGAAACAACGGAACCTTTACCTATCCTACCTAGACCACTTAGGTAAATTAATTATATTGAATATTGCCATAATCTAATTTTATGTTATTTGAGATTATTTATAAGGACACACAAATATGATAGGTGTAATTAATGCATGAACAAACAGGTCCGCCATCCACTTCAGCACCGACAATACCCTTCGATCTAATCCCGAAAATACCTTACCAATATATGCTTTAATTGCAATACCACAACCATGGCAAGTAATAACTTGTCTGATCATAATTTTGACGGACATTAAGACTTATCAATTTCTTAAGATTATCCTTTCTTTCAAAATCTACATACAATTTTTCGGTGGCTAAAAAGAGGATTAAAAAACAGATGGTTAGAAGTTAATGTTATCCTAGAACAGATTTCTTTTATCCCGTCCAAAACCACATTTTGATCATTCCATTTCCTGATTTATCAAACCAATCCTTGTATATCCCTACAGTATTAGAAAGAAAGGATAAGTTTCCAGTGGGATTTGAGCCAAACAATATACCGGTATCATATAATTTGCCATCTTGATGATAATGTCCTACTGCTTGAAAAGTATAGATTGATGTTCCCATCACACCCTTAGATACAATGGACCCTTTTCCAAATGTATACAGACTATCATTACCTTTGGAAACAAGGTAGGCTATTCCAGTATCTGTAACTGACACGCCATCTAAAGTTCCATTGCCAACATAAGTTGTTGCTAGAGCATGAGTTCCATTAACGACGACAGGCTGTGGAGGAGAGCTCTTGTCAGATTCTGTATTTATAATGTGCGGGTTTCCTAAAACTAGCATAGATAGGGTTGAGTTTTTTGATAATGAATCTGAAAGATTATGAATTTTGAAAGTATTGCTTACCTCAGCTTTAATTGATGGTAATACTGATATTGACGATAATAGATAAAAAGTTGTGGTTATTACTAATATTAATGAAACTACATTTACTGCGACTTTTATCTTTATTTTAAGACGACCATAATTTTGGATACTATTTTGTCGTATAACTATCCTCAATGCAATATGCTATCATTTCATAGTATTAAAATTTTTATGGCAATTCTCGATCCTTTTAACTTAAGCGTTTAGAACGGCCTTCTTGAAAAGTTACAAACAGTTTGAATATTCTAAAAAGGATTAAAATTATAGTTCTCTTTTATACAGTGGAAAATAGTCTCAATTTTTCTTTTATATTTTTTGATGCATCTTTAGCAGATGCTTCTTATAATTGTGTTTGTAAATTGATAATAATAAACTCAAAACTCATGTAAGGTCAATACTAAAATAAGATAAGAATAATCAATTGATTTAGTACACATTGTCTATTCTCATAAAAGATATAAGGATAGTAATTTAATGGCAAATAACATTAAATGGAAAAAGACAGGCTAGTTTTAACTAATATGTTAGTGACAACAATGTGTTTAGTTCTGTTGATCTTTATGTTTTCTACTAATACTCAAAATACAATCTTAGCACAACCCCAATTATCAACAAACAATCAATCTTATCACTTTGTAGGAAGCTTCGGTTCATTTGGTATTGGAAAAGGGCAATTTTACGGACCTCAAGATATTGCAATTGACTCTTTTGGTAATGCATATGTTACAGATTCGATGAATAGCCGTATACAAAAGTTTGATAATAACGGCAATTTCGTTACCTTATGGGGTTCCCTAGGCTCTGATAACGGGCAATTTAATAAAACATTTTACCTAACAGCAGACAAACTAGAAAACGTGTATGTGGCAGATACTGCCAATAACCGCATACAAAAGTTTGATAATAATGGTCACTTTATAACAAAGTGGGGTTCAGAAGGCTCAGGCAAAGGTCAATTCAGAGGTCCGCAAGGTATAGCTGCCGACTTGGTAGGCAACATCTACGTTGTAGACTCTGGGAATAATCGCATTCAAAAATTTAGTTCAAATGGAAAATTCCTTAATATGTGGGGGTCATACGGTAATAAGTTTGGGCAGTTTGACATGCCCTTTTACATAGCATTAGATACTAAAGGTAATGTATATGTAACTGAATCTGGTAATAATCGCATTCAAAAATTTAGTCCAAAAGGCATCTTTATCTACTCACTTGGTCTTTACGGAGGGGGAACAGGTCAATTTTCTATTCCGAAAGGAATTAGTACGGACACTTATAGTAACGTATATGTAGCTGATTCAGGAAACGATAGGATTCAAAAGTTTGATAATATTGGAAACTTTATAACAGAGTGGGGATTTAGTGGACCTCTGAAGGGACAATTTATAAATCCTTCTGGCATTGCTGTCAATTTACACAATAATGCATATGTGGCAGATACAGGAAATGATAGAATAGACATATTTGCATTAAATTCATTAAATGACACTAGGATAAATCAACCTCTAACACCATTCCTAAAGAATATTACAACTATAGAGAACAACCAATCAAATAACCATGTTCCAGCCTGCACTTTAAATCAGAATTGCCCCAACTCAATAGAGGTTCAGCCATTTTCATTAAATACTACCAATAATAATTATAATAATACTATTTCAAAGGAATATACTCAAGCACCTTCAATTTTACCGTTAAACCAAACATTAGATGCAATAGGAAATATATCGATTCCTACTGTCAAAGATTGCAGCTATACAACCATATGCTATTATCAAAAATAATTAGTACCTTTCATTTTTTTTCAACGCATCATATTACATATTCTTAGAACTTGATAATTAACAATTATATTTCAATTTATCCATATTACTACTAATGATAATAATAGTTATATATTCATAAATGATAATCATACTGTAATATCAAATAACATATCTTTTACCACTATGAAAGGCAAGGTAGATTGTGAACATCCTCAAAATAACCTT
>JBQCGN010000172.1:0-4288 GCA_051955655.1 Candidatus Nitrosocosmicus sp.
TTATCTTTAACAATATCTCTTTTGCACAAAAAGCAACGACGCCGTCCTCAACTGATAATTCATTTGATAGTTCTAGTATCCCTACTACTAATACTAATACTACTACTACAGCTAGCAATGGCGCTCAGAATCAACCTGCTGCTGATGCATCAAATAAAATGGTTCAATTTAACCATTACGAAAATAGTGAGATCGGGATATCATTAAAATATCCTTCAAACTTTTTAATAGATGAAAGTAATTCAAACAACACTCTAAGACAAATAAGCTTTTATCCAACTAACAGTGCACCCATTTCTTCATTCCCTGAACAATATATTTTATGGATGGATGTTTTTGTCCAAAACCCCGGAAATCAACAGCAGCAGCATCCTTTGCTGTCTTTATCTCAACGCCTTTCTTCCTCTTTGTCATCTTCTTCACAGGTATCAAACCCTGACCTTGCTTCTTATTCAATAAATCTTGCCAATTCCATACAACAGGCAAACAAAGATGTATCCATAATTGGGTCTTATCCAAATGTTACACTTTCAGGGTATCCTGCCTATAAATTAATAACAAAAAGTTTTATCGGCAATACAGCAATTATAGATGTATTAATCTCAGCTGCAGTAAACAATACTATTTATTCTGTTGATTTTCAGACAAATTCCTCAAATTATCCAAATTCTATTTCCAATACAAATAAAATTATCCATTCTTTTAAAATAATGTCTCCAGTATCTTTAGCTTCAGCAACTACTACAACAACCATGAACCCATCCTCGCCATCATCACAACCACCACTGTCATCCTCATCCTCTTTATCACAATCATCTGCTCCTCCTGCATCAACATCAACATCTCCCAATTCACCATCGTCGTCGTCACAACAATCTGAAAATTCAAAGACAAAACCCTCTAGTTCTGCATTGATACCATCATTGAGCAATATCTTGTCTGACCTTCAGTTAAATGACATTGCAAATAACTCTACACATCTTTTAAAAACGCTTAAAAACACAGTTACAAACTCTATGAATGACGTTTTATCAAACCCACAAAATGCTTTAGATAATTCGATAAAGGGCACTACTTCCCTAATTCCTACTACCCCATCAGAACTCACCTCATTGCCGTCTACTGCATTGAAAAAAGCCTGTGGACTGCCATTTGTTTCAGGCGTATGTAGCGAGATTGGAAAAAGCGTCATAAATAAAGATCAAAATCCTAATCTCGAAAAGAGCGTCGACAATGGCAGCGCTAACAACACTAGCAGCAATAATAGTATTTCTAATAATGCCGCCGCCGTTAATAGAGGTAATGAAGGTATTGGTAATGGTACAATTGCTGGCGCTAATGTAAATAGAGAAGCAGGTATTGGTAATGGAGAAAGTAGCATAAACAACGGCGGCATATCTGATAATAATAAAAGAAACTCTTTGATTACATCGCTTGAAAGTCTTTTTAGTGCAAATACAAACAATAATACAAATCAGTCCTTATTATCGTCTAACAGTTCTGCACTTGGTAGCGGGTTATCATTTTTGGAAAAACTAATATTACATCTTACTCCTTCCACCCTCATTTCTAAAACACCTAATACTACTTCTTCTGTTCCAATTATTTCCTCTTTGAATTCATCCATGTTAGCTGCTACAACTGATATGACCAATCAGTCAAATTCTACCATTGCGAATCCACCTTCTTCTTCTTCTTTGTCGTCGTCGTCTCCTGCTCCTTCCTCGCAGCAGCAATCACCATCCACCTATATTCCCCCACCAATTCATTAGACAACAATAAAATTTTTCTGATGTAAAATATAATGAAGCTTAAACTTTAATTTTTTTTCCAGTAGCAACTACAACAACAACGAAATAAACTTTATAATTACATAAATAACATTGTAGTTATTTGAAGCCTATAGACATAGACATCAAGTACTAAATAGGTAGATAATGAAAAAAGAAATACAAAGAGAGAGGTACAAAAATAGATGAAGATTTTAATTAAGAATTATTTTACTAGTGCATATAATTATTATTATGTAATGGTTCCGCGTAGTAGATGTGAACTAAAAACATTAATTTGTTTGGCAATATTTTTATTAGACTACAAAATTATTTTTTCTTTATTGTTTTCTTTTTGTTGACTAAATAGTCTTTTATTAGGACTTTATCTATGTCTTTGGGGTTTATATAGATAGATTTTCCGTTCACTGATTTTGCCAATTCATTAATAAAGTCAAGCAGTGTATCATCTTCACTTACCATTATGGTGTCTATACTGATGCCTGTTTTGTATGTATTTTTTGCCTCTTTTATTGTCTGCTCTCCGATATATTGATCTATCTGTCGGTATCTGTAACATAAATACACTATTTGCTTTTCTTTTATCTCCAGTTTGATATTGTTGTTATTTGAGTACTGTTTATACAGTGTTTTGTAATCCGGTAGGTAAAAGTGAGAATATGGTCTTTGTTTCATTATTTTTTCTCTCTCATTTTTACTGTCAATAAAACACGCACTTGGATGCCCGTCTGTAATCATGACTATTCTTTTGTTTTTTGCCGCAGTTTTTTTAAGCATTTTTTTTGCTAGCCTGTAAGCAGACTGGTAATTTGTATAATGTAAAAAGTCTGCATTTGTTTCAAATGTTTTTAAAAAGGGAATGTCAAATGTAGATATTTTTGATGCAACAGATCCAAACCCCAATACAAATATAGTATCAAGTGGAAAGAATCTTTTATTAAGTATGTATAAACTCCACAGAGCTCTTTTTGCCGCCTCTATTCTGCTTAAATCATTATACATAGAAGAATATTTCATGGTAGAGCTAAGGTCAATACAATAAACGGTTGCTACCTGAATCTCCTCCGTTGTATCATATATTTCCAGGTCTTCATAGTCAATATCAAGGGGAAATTCAATAGATGAAAAAGAAGGTGATGTAGGAGACATTAGTGGTGATGATTCACTTTTGTGATTTTGCTTTTTTATTTTTCTTTCAATTATGTTCATGATAGTAGAATTGACATTTATATTCGACAGATCGTTTCCAAACTCATATCTTCTGGATGTTTCTTCAACGACATTGCCACCGCTACCTTTAAAATTTTCTTCATGCATACCCAGTTTATCTGCTTTTAGCGATTTTATTATCTCCGATAATATTTCTTGGCCGACCCGAAGAAATCCTTTTTTCTTCAACCAGTTCTTTGAGTCTACAAGGTATCCTCTCTCCATTAAACGACTGACAATTGGAAGGTCTGATACCTCTGATGATGATGATGATGATGACTGAGATGACAAATTATTATTAAAATTAAAGTTTAATCTGAAATTATCTTGTTGTCTTAGTTGATAAGGCTGCTGTTGTTGACTTGATCCTCCACCTGATGATGATGATGAACTAAAGTTCTTGTTATATTTATTTTGATCATGTATTAATTTTTGATATTGATCAATAAAATCCGAATTGTAATTGTTTTTTCCAATTAAATCCTGGATATGATTTTGCAGATGCTGTTCTAGTTCTCGTAATGACAAAGTATTTTCCTTTATTGCTTTGTCTCCAAGTGCTTTTAAAATATCAGGGAAAAATCTTTTTAATAGATCATTACCGCTACTTTTAACCTGGTTTTTTAATTCATCCAGATCTTGTTGCTTATGCTCACTTTTTTTCTTATTCTCTTTTTCATCATCATCTTTATTTTCCAAAGATATTGGAAAATAGACGAATTCTCTTCTTCCGCTTGTAGATAATGATGATGATGATGATTTATCCTGCTGCTGCAAATTAAACTCCAGTGTATTGTGATTTGTTTTCTTCTTTTTTATCTAAAATTGGCGGTATGGAAAACCTGAGATATTCTAATAGCAACTCGGTTACCGCCGCTACTATTTCTTCATGTTTGTCAAATTCCTCCATAACTTTGTTGTTGTTGTTGTTGTTATAATCAAGATATTGCAAGTTGCTATCAATATTTTTTACTTGAGCTTTTTTAATAATTTCCCTTTGTTCTTCTTTAATTTTTTCTATCGCTTTTTTCAAAATCTTTCTAGTCATTGGAAATTTTTTTAACTGTTCAGTATAAAGGAAACTGTTGTTGTAGTTTTTATTGTTGCTATCTCCACCCCCTCTGGCGCTGCTGCTGCTGTTGTTGTTGCTACTGATATCATCAGGTATTCCTTTGTTTTTCTGAATCTGTTTTTGATACTGGTTTTGTAAAACTGTAAATGTTTTGCCTTTAAACTCGTTTTTTATAGATATCAATTCTTCTGCATTTATAAAATTAGAAAAGAACTCT
>JBQCGN010000173.1:0-5217 GCA_051955655.1 Candidatus Nitrosocosmicus sp.
GCCAAATTGGCTATTCTAGGCCATTTTTCTGCCGCTTCTACTGCTACAGGCCCTTTTATATCCGTACCTTTAATTTCACCTTCTTTTGTTACTAAAACAGCGGCATTATCCTCAAAAGATACTCTAATCCCATTCAATCTTCTAATAGCATACTTTTGTCTTACAATAACAGCTCCGAAAATCTGCTTCCTTAATTCTGCTGGCCCTTTCTTAACAGTAACTGTAACAAAGTCGCCAACAGCTGCAGCAGGTAATCGAGAATGACGTACCTTAATCCTTGTTACCTGGGCAATTTGTAATACTTTTGCACCGGTATTGTCTGCGCAAATTAAGTTAGCATACAGTGGTAATGCTCTTGTTACATACGGTCTAAACTCGGCAACTCCACGGGAAGATACTGCTCTTGATTTAGATGCCATCTCTATTCGGTTACCTCCACTACTGCAAACGAAATTGTTTTAGAAAGGGGCCTACATTCAGCAATTTTGACCTTGTTTCCCTCTACTGCATCCATGCAATCAGAAATAAAAGCATGTAATCTAGATTGACTTCTCTCATACCTTTTATATTTAGTTACAAAGCGGGAGTATTCTCTTTCAACGACAACCATATTTTTTGCCTTATGACTTACTATTGTGCCCGAAATTAACTTGCCTCTAAGGGATAAGGAACCACAAAAAGGACAGATTTTGTTTGAGCATGTTCGTTTAGGATTTTTTACTTGTATACCAATATCTTTAGCCATAACTATCACACGATATTTACTTTTTCCTCTGGTCTACCTAACAATGTTTTACCATTTATAAAGTAATCCCCAGTAGGTAAGATAATTTTATAAAGATTGATCTCTTTTTTTGAAACTCTTGTTATTGGTGATTTTTTATCGTTTTGTAATATATAAATCATATTTTTTGTTTCGTTTACAACAACTCCGCTTTTATAATTGTTAAATTTATTTTTGCAAGAAAGTAACTTGACCCGCTTTCCAATGATATTTTCCATTAAAAAGCTATCCATTTTATCTGAATTCAATTTACTTATTCTTCCTCGATCTTTCATTTAGAATAGTTAATGCTCTTGCAATATCTCTTCTTTTCCATCTTATTACACCGGCATCCTTTTTTAAAGTTCCTTTAGATCCTTCAGAACGTAATTTTGCCAGATCCACCTTCAAATCGTCAAGCTTATCTCTTAGATCAGAATCATTTAGCTCTCTTAATGTTTTAATTCGATTTCTCGTCATATCAAGGTTTTACCTCCTCTTTAACTTCTACTTCCTCGCTCTTTTCATCACTCACATAAGGCTCGGAATTTTCTACAACATCTACATTCGCAGTAGATGATTCTAATAAATTCTCTTTTGTAAATGACATTAGTTCGAACTCTGGCGGCACAGCCCCTTTAATTGCAATCTTTAGTCTAATTCCCATAATTCCCATTTTTGTGAGCACATGGGTAATTCCTTCTTTAACTACTCTGTCAGCCATATTTCCGCTTTTAGGTATTACACCTGATGAATGTTTTTCAAAATGTGCTCTTTCACTTCTCAATTTTCCAGATATAGTAACTTCAACACCAAGTGCTCCGGCATTTTTAATAGTATTAACAGTCCACAATGCCGCTCTTCTAAAAGCGGTTCCTCTTTCAATTAATTGAGCTAACCTGTTACACATGATTTTAGGATTTAGTTCTGGAATTTCTAATTCAACAACAGAAATTTGAGGATTTGTTAATCCATATTTAATTTCTAATTTAGATGTCAAATCTTTTATTCCACTGCCTTTTCGTCCAATTACAAGACCAGGTCTAGTTACATATAATGTCAATTTGGTTCCAAGTGGAGATTTTTGAATATCAACTCCACCATATCCTGCATCTTTTAGCTCTTCCTTTAGGAACTCATCTAATTCCATATTTCTATAATTATTATTTACAACATTTTTTATTGCATTCAATTAAGTTGTCCTCCTTTCCATTGCAACCATTTCCACATGAACAAGGGTATCATATTTTGGGCTCGCCCTTCCCATTGCTCTAGGAGTGAATCTCTTTAATTTGGTTGCTTTATGTACTACAACTGACACGATTTTCAATCTGTCAAGGTCCATTCCTTTATATTCTGCATTAGATTCCAAATTGTCCAGAAGTTTCAAAAATTCACTTGTAGCTTTATAAGGAAACCTTCCTGCACAAAAACCATCCCGAATATTTGCTCTATGAGCTACCTCATTATGATATCTCCTATAGGGAACAGCAATATTTTTAGATATAACGTCTTCAAGAAATTCTCTAGCTTTCTCAATGCTTTTCCCTTTAATTGCTAGTGCGATTTCTCTTGAATGTTTATGAGATATGGATTTGTCCCTTAAAGCAGATCTTACGTGTCTTGATTTGTCATATTTTTCAAAAGAATAAGAATAATTCGGCATAATAATCACTTCAATGGCACATATAGACTAGAACGAGACGAACCAACACCAGGTGATCCATGCTGAACTCTTTTATTCGTAATAGAAAATTCTCCAAGATAATGTCCAACCATTTCGGGACGAATAGTAAAAGATACAAATTCTTTTCCGTTATGAACCAAAACATTTAATCCTATCATATCTGGCAGAATTATCATATCCCTCAAATGAGTTTTTAATGGATTTGTTAATTTACCTTCTCTTGTTAGTTTTAACTCCTCTCTAAATTTCCTCTTTTCATCATTCATATAAGTGGATAATCTCCTATCAAGGGATCTTCGCTGCCTTGAGTTTAATAAAGGCATTAAGGTTTCTATAGAAATTTTTTGAATCTGATCCACAGAATATCCTTTAAATTTAAATTCTCTTACCAATAAAATTTCATCTCCGCCACTGTATTGCTATTATTAATAATAATTTGTAAAGAAATTGACATTATCTCTACACCAATCCTAAGTTTGTGGCTAGCTGCCTTGCACCATCAGTATTTTTAAATTTCATAATAGCCTTTTTACCCCTAATAGTATTAAATGTGTTTACATCAACCACATCTGAATCATAAATCACTTTCATAGAATCAATTATTTGCTTTTTATTCGCTTTAGAATGAACAATAAAACTCAATTTATTTTCTTTTTCTATTATATTAAAAGTTTTTTCTGTTACATACGGTTGAATGATTATTTTACTTGCTATTTCAGCAGTAATTTTTACGTTTTTATTATCTATAAATTCACTCATCTTGACCTAACCTATTTATCAACATTTGTTTTGGAATCTTTATTTCTCTTAAATAGTTAATTGAACTTTCTGTAAAGAGTGCAAGCCTTATGGGCTTTGAGCCAGGGGCCAGATCCAAAACACTCAAATCTTTAACATATTTAACAGACACTCCAGGAATAGAGTTATCTAACTTTAATATTTGAGAGTCTGATTTTCCAGTAACAATTAAAATACTTTTACCTATCCTATTTGAGCGGCCTCTTCTTTTGGATTTACCTGATCGCCTCTTTATAGAATTTAAAACTCTATCTAAATCTTCTTCAATGCCTAGCGATTTTAGCACTGCATGCAAATCCTTTGTTTTTAAAATACTTTCTATTTCGTCAGTAACTATCAAGGGAAAAGATTTGATTCCATTTACAATATGGCCTCTTTCTTTCACTAATTCGGAAATAGCTGTAGATGATATGGATGAGTAAAGGGCTATCATTTTTTCTTTGCTATTTATTTTTTTATAGGTTACTTTCCATGACTCAGGCGGATGTGCCAGTCTACCTTTTCTTACTCCTGCGACACCTGCAGCTTGACCGGCTCTAGAGAATCCTTCGCCTTTTGCTCTAGCAAGTCTTGCAATACCTAAACCAGTATTTCTGGATTCTGCACTAACAATTTCACCAGCAGCCGGGTATCTACCTTGTTTTTGATAATGATGAGAATCCATATTTACATACACCTTTTTTATAACTTCTGGTCGGTATGGAAAATTAAAAATTTCCGGCAAATCAATGGTGGAATGTTCATTTCCTTTTAAATCAAACATTTTAACATTCAAATTAAACAATAACCTCCAATATTTTGGGCTCGGTGGTCTTTGTAATTTTGCTACGAATAGGTTGTCTTAATTTTACCAGTCTCTTGGGTACCCCGGGGATTGTTCCTCTAACAATCATGTAGTCACCACTAACCAGTCCAAAATGTTTGAATCCTCCCTTAGGATTTATATTCGTTGTATCAGTTTTATCAGAATTTGATATCATCAAAATCCTTTTATTGTATTCGGTTCTTTGATGAAACCCTCTTTGACCTTGTCTTGCCACAGTATACATAACCACAGCCGGCGATATCGGACCTAAAGTTCCTACGGCTCTAACACTTTTTCTTGATTTATGTTGTTTTCTTTTAACCCCAAATCTAGTAATTGGACCTTCAACACCTTTTCCTCTGGTTATTCCATGCACGTCAACATTTTGTCCAGTTTTAAAAACATCTTGAGCACGAACTTCTTGACCTAGTTTAGATTTTACAAAATCAAATTTGGCACGAATATCCTTTCCTGAAACAGGGACTTCAAAAACAAAAGGACTCTTTTGTGAAAGACCGATTTTGTGAGGAAATACAGCCACAATTGCCATCAAATACTGAGTATTACCAAGACTGTCTTCAGCTTTCTTTATTGATTCGTCAGAGTATTTGGCTTTAAACTTTGTGGAAAGATCTTTAATAGAATCTTTAGAATAAATATCAAAAACTGCATGTTTGCCATACCCATCTTCTGAGTAACCTCTCATTCCAACTATTCTTAAAGGAGGTAATGAAATAACAGTAGAATGATTCAATAATGGTTTACCATAATTCGGTGTTTTCTCTTTATCATCTATTGTCATAACCTGGATTTGTCCAACCTTAAATCCAGCAAAACCCATAAGTCCTGTAGTATCCCTATTAGAATCTATTGGCCATGTTCTTACACGAGCTTCCAAACTTTTTGCTCTAGCTCTTGGACGAAAAGCAATACTTCCTCGTCTTGGCGCGCTATACTTTCTATGACCCATATATAAAAAAACTTCCAAAATCCCTTTAATAAATTTATATTATAATTTTAAAATCACCTTCAAAAACACATAACACTATTTAATATTGATAAAACTCCAAAGATGGACTCTTCAAGCCTAATAGTTTGGGTACCTTGTAATGGGAAAAAATTAAAAGAAAGATAATTTGTAATATTGATCTTTTCTTGATAAAA
>JBQCGN010000174.1:0-2614 GCA_051955655.1 Candidatus Nitrosocosmicus sp.
TTTATAGTGAAAGAGGAGTAATTAGCGAGTATCCAAATATCGACGATTTGGTTGATCCACAATTTGTAAATACATTATTTAAAAAAATAAAATGACAAAACTTGATAATAAGTTTCACATTAATAAAACAGTTGTCAGAAAATCAGCCAATACCGGATAATTACAATACATTATATGGGTTATTGGATACAATGATAAAATGTCTTTCATATAAAAGAAAGACCTTTCAATTATATTGTCTTTGTGTATAAGAGATCATTTATGCAAAACAAAAACAATGTAACTAAAAATATAATATATGGAATCGCGGGTTTAACTTTACTCATCTTAGCAATATCTTTTGGAGCACAAACGCATTCTAATGCACAGCTTCCTCCTAAAATGAATGTAAACAACAGCAACACATCTATTTTTGAAAACAATGCACATCAAGGCCAGAATTATGTAAAACTTTTAGCACAAGACATGAAGAACCGACTTGAAAAAGATGCGGCAATACTTGAACTCACAGGTATGTTGCCAGAAGTTAAAAATTTAGCATCTGTGAATGTGCTTGACCAACCAATAGGACAGTCCAAAGGAATCCCCCAGAATGCAGATATCCCTAAAAGAGAAGTAGCAAAAGATATTTTGGAAAAATATGGCGAGTTTCAGGTAGTGTTCTTTTTGAAGCCAAATGGTGATATATACATGGAGGAGCCATATTCCCTTCAGAAGAATCTCTCTAAAACTAATTTTGCTTTCAGGGACTACTACAAGGGAGTGATAGCTAATAACGATACTTTCTTAGGTAATGTAATAGTATCTGCATCATCTGGCCAGAAGCAGGCCGTGATGGCTGAACCCATTTATTCAGGACCAAATGGATCGTTAACAGGAATATGGGCGGGTGGCTTGAATATGAGTAAATTTAACGAGAACCTTCAATTCTTGAATTTGGCCAACAATGAACGCATAGTATATGTTGACAATCTTGGCCAAGTAGTTGCTGATTCTGATGTAAACAAAAGCAAGACTTCTGAATCATTAAATACACTTCAAAGCTTTAAGAACGCAATAAATGGACAGTCAGGATCAATAGTAGATACAGTAAATAACACAAAGATGTTGGTAACCTATCAGCCGGTCAAAGCATTTCATAATACATGGGCTGTTCTTTTAATGCAGCCATTACTACTACAACAACAATAATCACTATCATTTTTCCTATTCATCCTATTTTCTTTTTCCATGGAAAAAGAATAAGCAGTAAATAAAAAAAAATAACTTGTAAATTAAAGCATAATAAACAATGGTTTAATCTATTCATTGACCAATACAATAAAGAAATAATAGCGTAAGTTAACAGTGCCATATGGTATATACTTTCAAAATAAATGAACCATCTTGTAACTCTTCAAAAATTCTAGGGTTCAATTACATTATAATCATTTTCAATTTATTTAACTTTTAAAATATAAATTCAAAAATTGCCTAGTTTAAGATTGAAATTTGATAAATAAAACTGCAATTGTGACTGGAAGTGGCAGAGGTATTGGTAGAGAAACTGGCATTTTATTATGTAAGAAAGGGTTGAATGTAATGATATGCTCCAGGACTCTAGCAGAAATTGATTCAACAGTTGAAGAAATCAAACAAATAACAAAATTAAAAGATGCAGCTGCTGCTGATAGAGTAATTGGCATAAGATGTGATGTTAGCAACTCCTCCGAAGTAGAATATCTTGTCAAGTCAACAATTGATATATTCAAATCTATAGATATTTTGGTCAATAATGCTGGAATAATATATGTTAAGAAATTACTTGACACTACAGAAGACGAATAGGATAAAACAATAGATATTATCCTAAAGAGATCCTTTCTATGCACAAGGGCTGCACTTTCTTTTATGATAAAAGATAGATCGGGTGTAATTATCAACGTGAGCTCAGGAGTTGGAAAGACAGGATTTCCTGACATATCTGCATATTGTGCAAGTAAATTTGGTATGATAGGACAAACTGAAAGCGTGGCATGGGAAGTAGCAAAATACAATATGCTAGTGATGGCAATTTGTCCAGATGAAGTAGACACTCAAATGCAGCAACATGTTGATTCAACTTATTACATGAAGAACAAACATAATATGCATCAACCTAAAGATGTAGCAGAAAAAATTGCTGAGATGATATTCAAAGAGCATCAATATCATAACGGCCAATCCGTTGAAATTGACTGAGAGATATCATAGTCTGCGAATATTTAATCCAAGGCAGTGAAAATATTTACAGTATTTTACTGTTACCTAATTAAAACCATCTATTAGCTCAGATCCTTGGGATCAACTTCCTTGTTGTAAAAGGGTTCTAATACAGTTTCAAATTAATCTTTGGATAGTTTTGGAAAAAATAAAATAATATTATATCTTCTCAAAAGAATGGTGCATGATTTAAGATCTATATCTATATAAATATCCATTAAATAAGTGACATAACCTATTTTTATCTTTAATCAATTTTTCTAAACAATTTCTAATTAATACAATAAAAGAAAAAAGATAATGAAGATGGAAGCAAAGGCTATTCCAGAAGGATATCAAAATATCACACCTGTTTTGGTAGTAAAGGATGGAC
>JBQCGN010000175.1:0-3684 GCA_051955655.1 Candidatus Nitrosocosmicus sp.
GCTCATTTTTAAAGAGATTCTTATCCATAAGAAATTTAAAAAGAATTGTGAAAATATAGAAGGTGGTCATTCTAGAGTGATCTTTAACATTTATTTTATCGAGTGAATCTTATGGAAATATTCTATACGTTTATGAAAAAAGATTTCAATAAACATTGCCACTATTCCTGCAATAACAGGCGTTATGCCATTCCAGAAAATATTATTAAAATCTAACGCATCCATCCAATTTATTTTATGTGTTGCACCCATTTCGTGGGTTGCTATTGCTAGATTATGAGCAAGAATGGTAAAAAATACAATAGCTGCTGTAAATCCGGCTATATACAACACATGTTTATCCTTCAATATTGTATAATCAGGCACATCAAATGATAAAACTTCAACGTCAAAATGAACAAGATATAAATAAAGATATGATTTCAACTCATCGCTTTGTTCTAGAGTATCAGTTTCTGCCATACATATTATGTCTTCAAAGCCATCTTCTTTTTTTTCTTTCATGAGAACTGATGAAGATTTGTCAAAAAATGCCGATGTCTTTTGAACTACTATTTTGGTTATGAATGGGTTTTTAGTTAAACGATTGATTACATTACTTGTAAAATTTTTTGGACATCTAATACTAAAATGGATGGGGACGATCACAAAATTGAAAATTTGTTGATGTTATAATATCCTATCTTTGTAAAACATTTACGCCCTCGATTAATAAAAAAATGTCTTTATTATTTAAATTAACTTTAGACTGTAAATTACTATAAAATGTTTTAAAATTACCTTCATTATCATAACTTGCAAAAATTATTACTTTTCTTTTATTATCTGAAATAAATGCGTATTGTACATTTACATCATTAATTGAATTCTTTTTAGCAATTTTAACAATCTCTTTACCGATTGAATTTCTTTCTGAATCATTTAATTGCAGCTTAGTTAAATCTGCCTCTATTATTGCACAACGTTTTTTTTGGTTTGAATCATTTTTATCATTAACATTATCTAAAGATCGTCGAGGTAGAATATGCATACATCATATTAAGGAATATTTAGATTTATTTATTTCTAGATTACATCCTGATTTATTAACTACCGTAGTTATCTAATTATTGACATAGTCAATTTTTGTATTAAAAGACAGGTAGACCAATTGTATTGCTTTCAGTATTGAATCATAAGTATACTAGATTTGTCAAAGAAATTATTATCAGTTAATACCAATTAATCTGCATTTCCTAAAGATTAATCAGTCCCCATTATTAAAAAAACCATCGAATATATAACATTCTCCTTCAATCATCTAAACATAAACTGTCAAGATAAAGCATTTGAATTGAATTCAAAAGAAATGAGAATAGTCAGATCCCTGTAAAGCTGGCTACAACAAATAGAGACATTAATTCAAATAAAAATATATTTCTTATATACACATACTAATAGGATACTGTTTTATTTCAATGATTCTTTTACATTCATTCAGTAAATGGCAGTAAATTTAAGCGAGATCATTAGTTTTTGCCATATTTGAAAATCATTATAAATTCAAAGGCTATCATTCTATTATTACCTAAACTAGTTTATTTATCTTAGTGAATCTTTTGTTTTTCCATTCTTAAAAATGGCAGAATGAAGGGATATCAGGGGTTCCATTTACAGGTAATTTACTGAGTTGCAATGGTGAATGATCAATATCTAATCCATTAGTCCTTTTTAACCAATCGCGAAACCTTGTACTCTGTAGTCCGTCTGGACTAGCCATTCTCCTGAATGGATATTCTGAATCATCATTTTATTAGTTAGATAATGCATAATGTATAATCTACTTGAGGATTTTGTTAAATCCAAAACAGGTTCAAGATATTCCTGCTGTTTTGGATACTGCATCATGTTTTTTATTGTTAACATTGTTCATTCTAACAAATTTTTTCAATGATTTAATTCCGCCTATTAGAAGATTTGTAAAATAATAATAGTGGAAATTTAATTTACCATAATACAAATAGATATAACAGAGTTTTTAATTTAAACGGTTAATGCGAAGTTTGTCGTTTATGTTTCCTACGTATCAAGTAATTCATTATTTTATAATATATATATTTGATCATTAGCATTTACCAATTGTTTTAACCCATAAATTGCTTATAATAATCTTTAATTCATAAAAAGTGATTTTAAAACGAGATTCCATATCTTTTTCCTCCGAGGTTCATGTCAAATATTTATGCTATTGTGTGATTATAAAAGTAAAACCCATATGATAAGTTCTCAAGTTAGTTAGATCATTATTATGAATTTTTGCTTGTAAAATATTGAGAATAACAACATTACAAGCCATCCATGCAAAGTTATCTAAAGAGACACTATACTTTGTATAGTATAAAAATAAGCAAGTAGATAAAAGTATAGTTGCAGTCAATCAACGATCACAAATTTAACTCGAACAATTACAAAGATGTAATTGTTCCGCAAATAAAATTTGTCAAATGTCCAATTAAAACTAGTTTAGGAGTCTTAGGAAAAAAGTGGACTATTTTAATAATTAGAGACATAGGTTTCCGGAAGATCGGACGTTTCAATCGCCTCTTAGAATCTATTTCAGGTCTTACACCAAGAGTTTTATCCATGCGTTTAAAGGAATTAGAAAAAGAAGGATTGATAGAATGTATACAGAAAAAAAGAATGCCAATGATAGTAGTATGGAGTCTTACAGAAAAAGGCAGGGACATATTACCAATTTTATTGATGCTTTCTGCATTCAGTTTTAAATGGTACTCTGAAATTGTTTTTGAAGATAAAAAATCAAGGAGATTAAAGGATGTATTTCCTCAACAAGAAGCTAAAGAAATGATTTTAAAGTATATTAACAATTAAAAAACAAGGTAATCAATTTCTATGAATATATTTATTTTTTATATCGCTTTTCTTTATGGTTAAGTTTACCTGTTAGGTGGTCAAATCTAACTATTTTCATTTAATAAGTTCTTAATCTGGTTGCTGGTATTTTCTATTATGTCATACATTTACAGCTTTTTGTTCTTTTCATAGTCGTTTTATACCTTTTTTATCAAATCTATTTAGCCAAGAAGCCATTGCTTTTATATCCAAGAAGGTACCGGTAAAACGTAATTATAACTTTTGGAATTGACATCAGATTTAGCACACGATTTAATAAATACATCGTGAAATAAATCTAATAATAAAGGATCTGCATAATTAAATGGGGAAAAAAAGAATATGTTTTGTTGATGATGAGCCAGATATCATTTTGCTATGCAAAATAGTATTAGAGGAAGCAGGGTACGACGTAGACACATTTACTGATTCTATACTAGCGTTATCTAAATTTAAACCCAACTTTTATGATCTAATTGTTCTCGATATAAAAATGCCAAACATGGATGGATTTGAGCTTTGTAAAAGAATAAAGGAAATAGACAGTAAGATAAAAGTATGCTTTTTGACAGCAAGTGAAATGTATTATGAAACATTTAGAAAGAAAGAGTATGACGTCATAGACAAAGATCTATTTCTTAGAAAACCAATCGAAAATGAAGATTTAATAAAAAAAGTAAATAGTATAATTGGTCAATAGAAAAATGTTTTCCTCGTTTAACAAAAACCAAAGATCATATAGATAAAGAAAAATAAAATCGATACGAACAAACTAAAAATAAATGTTTAAGA
>JBQCGN010000176.1:0-6836 GCA_051955655.1 Candidatus Nitrosocosmicus sp.
ATTTTGAGCGACGGGTCCTTAATTGCATTGGATTCTAAGGTAATCATCGATGATAACTCTTTGTTTAGACATGAGGATTTGAAGAAATACTTGTATATGACTGAATTAGAAAAACAGGCTTCAAAAAATGGTTTTTCATTTGTAGAATTAGATGGTGATATAGCTATAATCGGAAATGGGGCAGGGTTGGTCATGTCTACTTTGGATATGGTCTCTGATGCAAACGGTAAAGCTGGAGCTTTTCTTGATTTTGGAGGCAAAGCAACAAGTGAAACTATTTACAAAGCTATCGAGGTAATTAGCCAGATTCCAAAGATAAAGGCAATCCTTGTAAATCTCTTTGGAGGTATTGTTAGAACTGATCTAGTTGCTCAGGGTATATTGGATGCGTATAAGAATGGGATTATAGCCGTTCCTGTGTTTGCTAGAATATCGGGTGCAGAGTCAGAGAAGGCAAAACAGATGCTACATGGTAGTAGGGCGAATTTGTTTGACACGGTAGAGGAAGCAATAAATGCCGTGGTTTCAAACGTAACTACTATTAAACAGTGATGGAAATTTGAATTCGCAATTTGATATATTTAAAATATTGATCGGTTCTGAAACCGATGCTGATTTTGGAAAAAAACCTGTAATAATACAGGGTATTACAGGAAGCTTTGGCTCTAATCATACCAAATTGATGAAAGCATATGGAACAAATATTGCTGCAGGCGTAACTCCAGGAAAAGGTGGATCAAAGTTTGAAGATATTCCCGTATACAATACAATGAATGAGGCAGTACATTCAACTGGTGCTGTAATTTCTGGCATCTTTGTTCCTGCTCCTTTCTTTTATGATGCTGCAAAAGAAGCAATTGATAATGGAATTAAATTGATAGTTGCTATACCTGAACACGTTCCAATACTTGATTCTATAAAGGTATATGATTATGCGCAAAAACAAGGTGCACGAATGATCGGGCCTAATACTCCTGGTGTTATCGTTCCAAAAATTATGAAAGTTGGAATTATGCCTGCTCAACCATTTACTGAAGGAAAAACTGTAGTACTTTCAAGAAGCGGTACTCTAATGTATGAGGTATCATTTCATTTATCCAGATCCGGATATGGTCAACGCCTGAGCTTGGGAATTGGTGGTGATCCTATTAATGGAACAAACCTTATTGACTCTTTTGAATTGATCAAAGATCGTAACGATGTGGACTCAGTTGTAGTGGTTGGTGAAATTGGTGGTGATGCTGAAGAACAACTGGCTGAATATATCTTAAAAACCAATTTTCCTAAACCTGTTATTGCATATATCGCCGGCAGATCTGCGCCTAAAGAAAAACGAATGGGTCATGCAGGTGCAATTGTATATGGAAAATACGGGTCTGCTGATTCAAAAATTACCCACTATTCTAAAGCAAATGTACCGGTGGCAAAAAGTCCAAGAGAGGTTCCTTTACTACTTCGAGAACAATTAAAAAAATAATACTCAGTGGAAAATGTAGAGTAGACCTTTTTTTACTGCTCTTAATAATCTTCTAATAATGCCTCTACCACTACTTTTATCTTTCATGCTATTTATAATTCATTTATCTGTAAATGGAAAAAAGATTTTGTACTAATTGTATGTTAAAAACTTCTCATGAGTTTTTAGATGGTGATGCTGAAGATATTATCTATACATATAAGAGAAAGCGTGTTTACAAATGTTTAAACTGTGGATATTTGTCAAAAAAAAGAGGTTTGAGACCATCATCCGAATCGGTCTATTAAGTTAAAAAAATTGATTAATCAAAGGTTATTGATGGTATCGTTATTTTTTGGTGCAGTTACATTCAGATATCCCATCCATCCTTTTTCTGTGAATTCTGCTTGATGTGCATGAAACATGTATATCCCGGGATAACCTGCTGTAAATTCTAGTATTCCTCTATCTGCTACTGTTTGGGTTACAATATCGTTTTTATAATCCGGAACCGTTGTTGTTCCTCCTGTGATATAGTTAAATAGCATTCCATGCAGGTGAAATGAATTTATCAAATCAAAATCAAGCATATTGACCAAATATATTCTATAATTTTCTCCTTGAATCAAATGTATTGGATGATCCATGTATTCGAATGCTATGCCGTTTACCGTGTAGATGTTATTTTTTCTATCTCCTTCTCCTCCTTCAAGAAGCTTTGTAGGATCCTGTTTGTCTACAGGCGGTAAAGAAAACGATCCGCCTTCATGTGTGTAATTCATATCATATCCATTCATTAGCATAACCATTTCATGCATTGGTATTCTCGGTATCTTTGGATCTATTATCATCACGCCATACAACCCTCTATTAATATGATCGTCTACTGGCTCAACATGACAGTGATATGGATAAAGACCATATGGCTGGGCAATAAAGGTATATGTAAAGTTCTTACCTGGCTGCACAGCTCCTGCAGGTCCATAAATGCCGTCCACGTCTCCAGAGTGCATTGAATGAAGATGAAGCGAGTGAGGATGGATGCTATTTGGTGAGTTGATTAAAGTAATTTTTACCAGATCTCCTTCAGTCATTCTCATGGTGGGCCCTGGGACGGTTCCGTTAAAAGTCCATGCCCTGAATTCATGACCCTGAACTGATATGGGGATCGTATGGTTTTCTTCTGCTATAAGTGTAAATTGCCTTGTTGTTGTTTTGTTATTTTCGTTAATAGTAACGTGACCACAGTTAAAGTACGTTAAATATTGTGTTATATTTGCTCTTTCACTTAGATTGTTTGAACAGTTCTTCATTTTATCATATTGAATTACATTTGCTGCATATCCTCTGTTATCTTTGATTCCATTTTTGTTGTTTTTATCGTTGTTGTTTGATGCTTGAGAATATACTTCTCTATGGTAATATGTTGAAAAGCTAAAAATAATTAATAAACTCGTAACAAAAGCTCCAAAAATTCTATATTTTTGGTTCATCAAGATTATGGTAAACTTTACAGTATAAAAACCATTATAATATATTCTAGTAGATTTCACAAAATCTTTATATTATTTAATTTATTGTCTACTGTTTATTTATCGTTATTATTAAAGCAGGTTTAAATAAATTAATTATTTAATAAATTGTTATCATACACATATTTTATTATGCATAGACGATTTATGGTGTATTTAGACAATAAAAATAAAAAGTTTCATTCAATAGATAGTAGAGATGTATTAAAACGCTTAAGATCTGTTTTTGCAAAATTTTCTAATGTCGAAATACGGGATGTAAGGATCTCCAGCTATTTTGTCGAAGTAGATCTAAGTATATTTGATTTATTAAATTCAATTAAAGAGCCAAATCAACTCTCAAACGAAATCTTGGCTGCATTTCTATTTGTTGCTCCTGTATTTTATTGGGATTATCTTACAGATCCAAAATCGTTTGTCGAAAAAGAAATAGTTTTAAACAATGCAGTTTTTTTGTTTAATATAGAAAGATTCTGGAAGTCTCATGAGATATTGGAAGGGATATGGAAAGAATCGTCGGGAGAACAGAAAAGAATATTGAATGGATTGATATTGATTGATGCAGCATTTGTACATTATCAAAAAAATGAACTTGGTATTTTTGTTTCCATAGTAGAGCGTTCTTTGCAAAAGTTACGCGAGAGTAGTGGGATGTTTTATAATTTAAATTTGGATGAGATAAAAAATAACCTTTATAATATTATTTTTAATAAAAATTTTGATACCTTTAAGATTGTAATCTACTGAGTTATTATCTATATAAAGGTGGGGAAGGGATTCGAACCCTTATATATTCGCTATCTGAATCCTTATATTCTGCAGGCGAACGCATGGCCGCTCTGCCACCCCACCAGTTATAATTTCCATTTACTTGAAAACTTATATTTCTTTTGTAGTGTTGGTAATAGTATAGTTGTCCTTTTTGATTATTTGATATTGTTATCTGTTATAGTTTTTTGCAGCAAGTATTATATCTTCTGACTTGACCGTTTTTCTACCTGCATGAAATGCTAGATCAACCGCTTGTTTCGCAATATTCTCTCCTATGGATTCTAGTATTTTTCTTAATTCGTTCGCTGCCTCATCACTTACTCTTTCTGCACCAAATTTCTTTATTATTCTATATGTGGAAGCTAATGAGATTTCTGACTCTAAAGACATTTATTAGTAAATTCATTCATACATATTAAATAATTTGTCTGTAAAGTTATATGAATTATGGATAATTTGTCAACTAATATTTAAACCATTACTTCCTTTTATAGATTGATTATTATACTTTCAGATTTAACATATGACATTGTATTTTGTCGATTCTCATATCCATTTTTCCGATAGAGCATATGATAACTACATAAAATTAATTGTTGATGTTATGATTAATTTGAATATTCAGGTTTATTCTGTATCGGTTGATTTGGACTCTTCTGCTAAAAATATTGAAATTAAAAATGAATACTTTAAAGATAGTGAATTATTCAAACCATTTGTAGGTGTGCACCCACAGTATGCTTCATTGAAGATTTTAGATTCTTTTAATGATTTTTATTTAAAAAATAAAAATGATATAAAAGGAATAGGCGAAATCGGTTTGGACCCTACCTATGCCTTGGATAATCATTTAAATGATTTTAATTCTCAAAAGACTGTCTTCAACAGAATGTTGGAAATTGCCGAAAAAAACTCCATACCTGTTTCAATTCATTCTCGACGCTCCATTGAGGATGTTTTGGAAATTATCTACTCTTATAATTTAGAAAATGCTGTTTTCCATTGGTTTGATGGAAGCAAAAAGTTTTTGCGAAAGATCAATGAACTTGGATATTATGTCTCTTTTGGTCCTTATTTACTCTATTCTGAAGATAAAAAAATACTATTAAAGGAGTGTGATTTGTCATTGTTATTATTAGAAACTGATGGTCCAGTGTACTATAGAAGGTGTTTTGAAAATGTGGTTACTTTACCAATATTTATTATAAGTTTAATTAATTTTGTTTCTGTTATGCTAAAAAGGGATTTCAATGATGTGTGTAATATTATTTATAGAAATTCATGTAACTATGTTAATTCTGTTTAATTACCAGTTACTGGCATTTGCTTTTTGCATTTAAATATTTATTAAAATAAAAGATAAAATACCTATTCTTTTTTCTTATTGTTATGGATAGAGTTAAACGAATGTCTAATGAATTATTAGAGCGTTATCCTGATAAGTTTACAATTGATTTTAATAAAAACAAAGAAGCAATCCAGAATTATGCTCAAATTCGTTCCAAAGAGCTAAGGAATAAGATAGCCGGATACATCACGGCTATAGTTAACAGAAATATATCCCAGCAAAATGCGTCTATGGCTTATTCTGAAGACATTGTCGAATCAACAGATGAATCTTAGGTACAAGTTTGATTAATCTTGAATTGCATGGTGGCATAAAAAAACTAATTGGCTACCAGGACTTGCAATTACGTGAAGAGTTCTTGAATATTGGAGATATTATTTCTTATCTTGAAAATAATTATTGTTCAAACAAGAAAATTGATGAAAGTGGTATACTTGTTGCTATAAATGGAGTCGAATATTCACTACTTGGTGGCAACGGGGCCAAGGTTTCAGATGGGGATACTGTAACTATTTTATCAGTTGTTCACGGTGGCTGATTAATTTATAAGATTTTTTATTTCGTTATTTTAATGCATTTAAATCATGTTGGAAAAAATCTCGCTTTACTTTTTTTATATCTTTTACCTTTTGTTTAAATTGTTATTCCATTTAGTTGAATCTCTCTTACCTTGGCAAAAATTTTCCCTTTTTAATTTGTCAATCTACTTGAGTTCTCATTCCAATATAATTTACTATTTTAATTTAACCGATCTATTTTGGGTTTCTAAATTATTCAAGGTCCCGTCTTTTACGCTCCGTTTTTCTCTAACTCTATTGAGAATTGTAACTCTGTCTACTTTCAGTACTAGGAACTGATACAAAACTTTTTCTTTATATTTGTAAACAGGTGATTAATAGATGCGGAAAAACATAAGTTAACAGAGCAATATCTGATAAAAATATATTTATGAGTTTGAAATATATTTTCCCTTGTCTTTTATATTATTATTGTGACTCTTAACGGTCCATTTAAAGTGATTAAAGTTTCGAAAGATAGAATTGGTGCCATAGTTGGAAGAAAAGGTTCAGTTAAGTCGGAAATTGAATCAAAATGTAATGTACGTTTGGATATAGATGGAGAATCAGGTGATGTCAGTATTGGATTTAAAAATAAAGTTGATTCATTCGATGTTGGTATATTTAAGGCTACCGAAATAGTCACAGCTATTTCAAAAGGATTTTCTCCTCAAAGAGCTTATAGTCTCTTAAATGAAGATAATGTCCTCCAGTTCATTGATCTTAGAGAATACTCTGGCAAATCTATAAACTCATTAGATAGAATAAAATCTAGAATTATAGGCCAGAGTGGTAAAACAAGAAGAAACATTGAAGACTTTACAGGCATTTATTTATCTATATATGGACATTTTGTAGGATTTATTGGAAACTACGAAGAGACTATATTGGCAATTGATGCTGTTACTATGTTGTGTAAAGGCAGCTCACATAAGTCTGTTTATCACATGCTTGAAGAATATCGAAGAAAGAAAAAGCAGGAGAAAATGGATCTCTGGGAAAATAATACATATAGTAAATGAATATAAACCATTAGCATATTAATTAATCAATCTTTTTTTATAGAGATTAAGTGATCATAATTTTTTTATTATGGCTATAAAGTTTGATTTGGCTCTTAATGATTAAAGATGTGGCGCTGTAATAGATCTTTTGTTCTACTACCAAATATT
>JBQCGN010000177.1:0-6391 GCA_051955655.1 Candidatus Nitrosocosmicus sp.
ATTGCAACAGATGATGCAATACGTTCACTTATAATTTCACATGAATTATTGGGAACAGAAGAATTTATTGTAATTAATCATACTGATTGTGGAATGCTAAAATACAAAGATCAAGATCTCCAGAAAAAAATTTCAGAAAAATTTAATATCGATGCTTCTAGTTTAAAGTTTTACACCTTTCCTAATTTAGAAGAAAATATAAGAGAACAAATAAACAAGATAAAGTCATCCCCCTTCTTTCCAAATGTTCCAGTTCATGGTTATGTTTACGATGTAAAAACAGGAAAGATAAGTAATGGCGTATAGATAAATATTGATAAGACTTTAAGTAAAACTATGAAGAGCTTTTTGCTGTGTCAATAAATCACAAGAGTTAATTATCCATGTCATATGGAATTCTAGTAATTATGACCATAGTTTTAATTTTAATTTTGGGAACATTTCATGTAGCTATTGCAGTAAAAAATAAAGATATAAGAAATAGCACTTTAGGTTCAACAACAACGATTACAATTCCAATACCATTTAATTCTCATATTGAAGATCTAGCAAAGGATGAGACAGCGTCTTCAATTAACAGTTTGCCATTTCCTTAAATTGATAAATATATTATAGATAAATATTTTAGCTTTAGAATTTTTTAATAAAAATTTCTTCCTAGATCGAGAAACCCCTTATATCATTTCAACTTAATTATAAATTATATTATACTTTGTGTATAAGATGGAAAATGAGATTGTTTATGTTTTAACTTTTTATTTTCATTGTCATATTAGTCATGGTTATGATTGTCATGTTTTGCAATTACTTTTTATTTAGATAGCCTGTGTTATATCAAAGCAATGTTTTCTCTAAAGCATTAAAGATGTAGCAAACAATAATTTTGTCAGCTTCGAATAGTTCATTATCCAATCATTAATTTATACCTCCTGTATCAGGATTAAGAATTAATTTTTTGGTTTCTGTTGTATTTTGTGCTTTTATATCATAATTAAACATATTATCTAAAGGACCTGCCTTTGCATCAAAGGATTGATTTCCAATTCTTCCTAAATTCCAATTATCTTCTATAAACCGTAGAATAGATGTTTGATCTGTTATAGAATGATCAACATAATTTGTCTTTGAATATGGAGATATTATCAGAATAGGAAGACGAGGGCCATATCCACATCTATCGTTATATGATCCTTTTTGGACATGACCACACATTAAATCGGATTTACCTACCAGCATATCATTGGTCTTGTCACTTGATTGGCTGACGATAGGTGGCATCACATGATCATACCATCCTCCTGAATCATCATAAGTTATTATAATGGCAGTATCATTCCACTGTGGCAAATTTTGAATTCTGTTTATCGTGTTGACCAAAAATGATTGCTCATCTAAAGGACCTGATGAAACTGGATGGCCTTGCTGAAATGATCCTGCTTTAATAAAACTTACTTCAGGCAAATTGCCTGATTGACCAGCTGTCCAGAAACTGCTAAGATTATATTGATGATTGGCAATATCGGTATATCCTATTTTATCATTTGATGATGGTGGAAAATGATGAGGGTTTGCTGTTGAATTATAATATTGAAATGGTTCTACATCCGGATAATAGTCAGAGTTATTGGTGCCACCTTTACTTTTGTGATACACAGAATTGCATGTCCAAGTTCCATCTGCATTTTTAGTGGATGGAATAAAACCCTGAGAGAACCATCCCCATGTCATATATTTTGCATTTAAAAGGTCTCCAATGTTTTTGCCTTCCATACCTATAGAGGTGTCTTTATAATTTCCAGTATTTCTTGAACAATCATCATATTTAGGATCTAAATTGCCAATAAGTGTGCCATTTACTATGGCGTCAAATTTAAATGCAGGAGGAATTTTGGCATTTAAAGTTGCAGTTCCATGTGTTTGCCCTGAAATTAGATTAATATGTCCTGGTGTTGAAGAGCCAAAATTAGTTCCAAAGTAGTTATCGCTCATAGCATAGTGTTGAGCATAGTTCCAAAGAGCTGTGACTGCATTTCCATCAAAGTAACCCATTACCTGCTTTGTATTACACAAGAGATTTCTTTCTCCATCGGAACTTGGATGACTAGGAGAAACAAAGTTGTCCATCAGTCCTCCATTTGTTTCATTTTGCTCAACAGCATAGGCATGTGATGGATCGCATGTTCTAAGTTGAGATGGATCAATGCGAAAAGGGTTTACTATTTCATTTTTGTACTTGTTAGTATTATTATGCGATAAGGCGAAACTTAAACCATTAACAGTTGGAGTATTATTGTCTGCTGTAAATTTAGTTCCATTTTCCAAGTTTGCAGCATATGGATAGGTCCCAAAATAGTGATCAAATGATACGTTTTCTTGAAATATAACAACAAGATGTTTGATAGGTGTCTTTGTTTGAGGATTAGATAAAGAATAACCAAAGGTAAATGAATTGATAAATATGGATGAAGAAATACAGAATAGTAAAAGAAATAGAAGACTTTTCAATGTTGACGTTTGTATTTTCTATTTAATAAATTTTCTAGCATTGAATGACGAATCATTATAAGTTTTCATTTTTGACCTTTATTATTAGGAATATGGAAAAGATAATACACCTGATAACATTCTTGTATGCAATAAAGTTTTATAATCAATATGAGATTGAAGATCATATTTTTTACGTGTAATAACTGTATTAAGGCACATGTTAATTAGTTCAAGCGAATGTGCCACTGGCTCAAGTAAAATATGCTATGAGAAAATACTAGTCAAGGTAGATACCAGGATAATTTAGAAAACACAAATGCATATAAATAAAAATTTATGACAAGGAACTCAATAACCAATTAAAAAGCAAAGATATGGATTAATAATCAAATAATCATTATTCATTAGACAACAACTTGACATCTAGATGTCTTTTATGTATATCTCTTACAAACCGTATATAGATATAGATAATAATTTCTTTTAGCAGTTCTAATTAGTCAGAATAATAATGATCAACTTTCCTGGTTTTGGTGGTGGTAGCTCCTCTGAAACATTGTCTTTGAATTTGGAAAAATCACAATATCATAATGGAGAAAAAGTTAAAGGAAATTTGACAATCACTTCAAATAAGGATACAGTGTCCCGAACATTTAGATTTATTGCAGAAGGAAAGGAAGAAACAAAAATAACCGTTAGTGAACCTTACTATGGTAGTAGCAGTAGCAGTTATTCTAATGAATATAGAAATGTAACATATACGTCTACAAATGTTTTCTTTTCTCAAGATCTTTTGGAGTTCCTTAAGGACAATTCTCTTTTGAATCTTGAGAATGCAAGAAATTACAAAGATGTTGTTATAAAAAAAGGAATAACAGAGATCCCCTTTGAATTTACTATACCTTATAACATACTTTCGTCATATCATGGTAAAAGTGCTTGGATAACCTACAGTGTAAAAGCAACAATAGACAAAAAGATGAGAATGGATGTAAACAGTTCAATTAATTTTGATGTTATTTCTCAATCTAACTATAGCAATTTTAACAGACCAGTTTCAGTTTCAACATACAAAGTAAATGGTCTCGAACTCAAACTTGATTTATATAAAAGTCTATACAATGTAGGCGATACAATAAGAGGAACAATTAATATAAGCAAATCAAATCCTGACATTGATATTAGGGCAATAGAAATTATATTGATAGCAACCGAAAAAGCTACTGCATCAAATAGGATTATTGCTACAACAATGTATGAAAATAAATACAAGATAACAGATTGGAAGGAAAAACAAGATTGTCCATTTGAAATAAATATTCCTGAAAATGTTGTTAAAAGTTACCGCGGAAAGTATTCTGAGATCATATGGGAAATAAAGGTTAAGATAGATCTTCCTTTAAGCCAAGACCTTAATGCAGAAGTTATGATAGAAGTTATATAAAAGAGAACTTTTTACATGTCATTGAAAGAAATCGATAATGTGGAAATCACATGCCTAGTTGACAATAATGTTGATATACTTTTGCCAAATAATGACGTTGCATTCCGTCCTTCGTTGAATGAAAATTGGTTTACACATCCTTTAATTGCAGAACATGGTTTTTGTGCTGCCATAAAATTAGAGGTAAATGGGATAGAGCACAAAATATTGTTTGATTCTGGTTTGGACCCAATGGTCGCAATTCACAATGCAAAAGTATTGGGTTTTAACTTGTCTACCTTTGACCTTGTAATTTCAAGTCATGGACATGTAGATCATACAGGAGGCCTGATATCCATCATAAATAAAATGGATAAAAGAAAGAGACAGCAAATGCCACTAGTTCTCCATACTGATGCATTCAAAAACAGAATGGTAAAACTAAAAGATGGAAGAAAGATAAATTTGCCTGCACCTAATAGGTCCAATCTAATTCAAGCAGGGTATGATATAATCGAAAGACAATCTCAAAGCTTGTGGATTGAAGATCGGCTTCTTGTTACTGGTGAAATACCACGAATTAATAATTTTGAAAAAGGGTTTCCTAATCACTATTCTGAAGTAGATGGAAAGATGGAAAACGATCCAGAAATAAAAGACGATCAATCCGTTATTTTCAATATTAAAGATAAAGGACTGGTAGTTTTAACTGGCTGTGCCCATGCTGGAATAATCAATATTGTAGAATATGCAAAAGAAATAACTGGTCAGCACAACATTTATGCTGTCATAGGAGGAATGCATCTAACTGGAGGGATGTTTGAGATGTTAATTCCAAGAACAATTGATGAACTTGAAAGACTAGATCCACGAATTCTTGTTCCCTGTCATTGCTCTGGTTTAAAAGCTATGGGAGAAATATCCAAACATATACCTAATGCTTTTATTCAAAACAGTGTTGGAACAAAATATGTATTTTAAAGATAGTTTTAATGTATTTGAAAATAATTAACAAAAGGGTTATTATAAAAAAAATTCATTTATAATGGATGGCTACAACATGCTTCTTAAAAGATCCATCTAATATTATATCTATTAAAATAATATGTATTTGTTTATGAAATAATCTTTATCAATCAATAGAAGAAGGATTTTTTGTTTTACTATGAAAATATCTGAATTAAATATTATTATTAGTCTCTCAAAACTCGTTACAAGAAATAGTTATGGAAGTTTCAAAACCATTGATAGTGTCAAAGATTTCTTGTATATTAAGCATGATTTTCGAGCTATTTTTCCACAATGAATTAACTATCTAGAATATCAATAGTGGAAAATATCTGAAAAAGCCGAGATTATATTTATAAATAAGCTAGCAAATACTTAATTTTTCTAATATTATCCAAAACTATCACGTTTATCTTCTGCAATTGCATTTAATTTTCTAAAAAAATCCACTATATTCAAATAAATAATACACATATTGTAAAATTATCTTGGCTTTATCAAGTAGCACTAACAAATCGTTTATGTTTAAATTAAAATACACATCGGATAAACAAAAAGAATTTAGAAACAGTATTAAAACAAAAGATTAATTATTTTCCAAAAAACGCCTTGACATTTGGTCTATAGAGATAATATATGACAATAGCGTTTACTATTATATGAAATATTGATGCTGTATCTCTTACAGCAAGCGATCCTAGACCTACTACAATTCCTATCACTGATACTATCAAGGTTATAATCCAAGCCCATTTTAGTCCTTTCCACAATCCATAAGCTACAGCAAAATAAGCTAATCCAATTATAATTAGAATTCCTCCAATGATTATTCCAACTATTGGTATTAGCGCCATTACTACAAATCCACTAGTTATTGCACCAATTCCTCCAATAACAGCAAGTATCGCAATTATTGTTACACCTAAAGGTCTACTTTCTTGCATCTACCAAGTCTAATGACAAGATGTTATTAAACTTGTATGCGACAATGAATTATTTTATATCCGACATCGTGATCATTGCGATATCCAATACTATTTTGTAACTTAAAGCGACTAGAAAACTATATACTCTATCTATAGCCAATGATAGTTAAAATATCTTGACAGATTTTCAGATTATTGATACTATTATAGATGATTAGAGAATTGTATTAAAATAGAGAATAGATGGAATTCTATACATCGCTTCTGCTGTCTGCCTCTTAAACCTTCATATTTTAAATTATATCATTTATCATTGTCTTGTTTTTACTCATCTGTTTCAACTCTAAATCTCAGTTATCAATAACATCAAATACTAGGAGTAGCTCTCCAAGTCTAACATCAAGAGACTGGTTGTAGACAGCCAATTTTACATCATGTATTTTAGAAATGGTTAGCTAAATGTATTTGGGAAAGACGAATCATGCAACAAAGTAGGTCAAGTAATTACTATGAAGAATTTAAAAGAACTATTGAAGAGACAACAAAA
>JBQCGN010000178.1:0-2938 GCA_051955655.1 Candidatus Nitrosocosmicus sp.
TATTTGTGTTGATTTTTAGTGCTATTTACATACCTGCCGCAATTATGATAGGCTACTGGCACAGAAAACATCAATATTCTGTTGAAAATGAAACTTTGATCAAAGAGAACTGGGTTTGGGCTTGGATAAGTCAATATCAAATTAGGTTAATTAAAGGAAAGACCACTGCGAAAGAAGATGAATTTGTAATCAATTATCTTAATGAGATTTTAAGAAGAACAAATAAGCATGAATTGGTGGGTAAAATTGATAATGATGCTGCCCTTCCATTCCCTGAAGAAGTGCTAAAAGATAACGATAATTTGGCAAATAATGATGCATTATCAAAAGAGGAAAAAGCAAGCAATAAATCCACTTGATTTTTTAGTTAATTTATAATGCATTAACTAATCTTCTCATCTTTTCAAAATTTATTTCAAAACCAAATCTTTTTTCTTCTTTTTTCATATTTTTATACATGCTTAACAGGAGATTGAAATGCTTTATTGTGCTTAATTTTCCATCCATTTTTAATCTTATTATTCTATATACATCATAATAGTATTGGAATTTTTTTAAAACCCTTTTCCTGTATTCTTCTTTGTCAAATTCATTGTTACTGTCTTTATTTTTTTTAAGGACATCTAAAAATATTTCGCAACATAGTAATGATGGTATTATTCCCTCCCCTAGCATAGGAAATACTGTACCTATGGATTCTCCCACGCCTATGATATTGTTATTGTAGAATGGTTCCATCAAAAAAGGTGGTGATAATCTTATAGGCCTTCCAATTTTTTTTATTATTTTTGCATTTGGACGGTTATTAAAAAATTCCTTTACTCCATAATAATTTTTATCGATATCTCCTGCGCCGACAAAACCCATTCCATTGTTTATTGGAAAATACCAAAAATATCCTCTTGCCCCTTTATATCCTATTACGTAAAATTCATCCATGTCATGTACATTTTCTACCAAGTATTCGTAAGCAGGAATGATAAAGTCGTTTTTAGTTTTCGGTAAAAATGATCTATGAAAACCAGTACAATCTAAAACAAGATCATATTCATTTGAGGGAAAAGTTTCTTTTTTACATACCGATCCAAATTTTATATCTATATCAGTTAGCAAGTCATTCTCCCATTGCTTTTTGTTATATGTTACCAATCCATCTAATTCGAGCGATTCTTCTTTATTGTAAGGGAGTTCCATCCTGATTTTTTTCCCTACATGTAATATGTAATCTTTGAATTGTAGTCCTGCTGTATTAGAAAAATGTTCTAACATGTGTCTTGATGCGCCCCATGCACATACTGGCCAGTGTTTTTCTTTTTCATATGCTTCAAAAATAGTTACTTCATGACCATTACTATGAAGAATGTTACCCAAATAACTTCCAGCAACACCTGCTCCTATAATGGCAAATTTCAAATATTTTTAAATTATTATCTTAATAATATTAATTTTTGTTTGGACAAATTTCACTACAAACTAGATATATAACAATGTTTCAAATAATGTTTCATTACAAATCTATTATAAATCTCATTATCAATTACTTATGTTTGATTAAAATTAACCTAGAGCTAGTTAAAAATAACAGCTTCCTATATATATTATACAATGATGGTATGATTGAATGAATAATAAATTATACCTCATGACGGCAATACTTGCATTTGCATCTGTTGGTGCTTTGTTAAGCCAACCAACCTTGATGGCATCGGCACAAAAAAAGAGTAGTAGTAGTGCACTTGATGCAATAACCGGAACATCATCTGACACTACAAGCAAAAAAAGCACTACAAAAAGCGCCGCATCAGCCTCTGATGACAACATACCAACTGCAAGCTTATCCTGTGGTCAAGTAATTAAAACAAGTGTAAAATTATCGTCTAATCTTGATTGTTCAAGTGATGGTTTGCTCGTAGGCGCTGATGGCATTACAATCGACTTAAATGGTCATTCTATTACTGGACCTGGTCCTGACAAATCAAAGATAGGACTTTCACTTGCTACTTCAAGTGGTGTAACTATTGAAGGACCTGGAACTGTTTCTGGATTCCAAGCAGGTGTTTTAGATACTGGTGGACAAGGTGACACTATAGACCAAGTAACCTTCCAAAACAACCAAATTGCATTGTTTGCTACAGGTGCTAAAGACACAACAATTACCCATAATATGATACTTGATAATGATATCGGCGTTGCATCTCATTCTTCCACTGGAACACACGTCAGCTTGAATACGATGACTGGAAACAAATTAGCTGGAGTAACAATGGTAAACTCACCTGACAATAAAATCGATACAAATATAATTGAAGAAGCCAACAATGGAATCTTCTTAGATGCACAAAGCACAAGCAACGATGTTATCTCAAACATGGTTATGAAAAATACTGGTGTAGACTTGAACAATGCTAATGGCCTTCCAATTAACGTAAATAAAAACACATTTACCGGCAACAACTGTCAAACATCAGTTCCAGACGGACTGTGTGTTGGCGGTCAATAAAAAATCCTTTTTTTTAATTATTTAATTTTTTGACAATTTAAAATAGTTTTTTATAAAATCGCAATATATATATCTTCACTATATTTATACTTATTAGAATGTCTATTAAAAATAATATTCTAAATAACTTTTTGCCTTTGAATTTGATTTTGATAATTATAATTACGTTAACTTATCCAAGTTTAGGCCAAAGTTTTGGTAACACTTTTTTAGCATTTGCTCAAAATATTAACACTACTCAAGATGTCAACATGTCATTTGCTGCTGGAAATCATTCTGTTCTGTCATTAATTCCTCTTATGATAAAAGAAATACAAAATACCAATGCTACAACTATTCCTATAAAACAAGTAATTAACGCAACACCATCAAATGTTACCGCTCTTCAAAATATAGCTAAAGACAATGTCATAAATAATCTTAGTAAGCTTGCAATCA
>JBQCGN010000179.1:0-3102 GCA_051955655.1 Candidatus Nitrosocosmicus sp.
ATTGATGGTCAAACTAGGAAAAATGCAGGCATTAGTTTAAACGATTATGTTTTAATAAGAAAGTCAAATCCAAAACCGGCAGAAAAAATAATCCTTTTATGTAATACTATTCAAAATCTATCCGATGAATTTATTTCATATCTTAATAGCCGATTTGAAGGATATCCTGTTATAAAAGGTGATCAATTTGCTCTGAATTTTTTGGGAACTACTCTTGAATTTATTATTTATAATTCTTTCCCAAAAGAAGTTGTAAAAATAAGTAGAACTACTAAAATAGTTATAAAACCCGGTTTAGAAAAATTCCATCGAGAAAGTAATCAGGTTACATACGAACAAATTGGAGGTTTAAAAAGTCAAATCACTCGTTTAAGAGAAATTGTAGAATTTCCGCTAAGACATCCAGAGGTTTTTTCGAAAATCGGGATAGATCCTCATAAAGGAATACTTTTATTTGGGCCTCCTGGATGTGGAAAGACTTTAATTGCGAAGGCATTGGCATCAGAATCTAATGCCAATTTTT
Source organism: Candidatus Nitrosocosmicus sp. (assembly GCA_051955655.1). Classification (GTDB taxonomy): domain Archaea; phylum Thermoproteota; class Nitrososphaeria; order Nitrososphaerales; family Nitrososphaeraceae; genus Nitrosocosmicus. The sequence continues at coordinate 524 of JBQCGN010000179.1, forward strand.
TTATTATAAATGGCCCCGAAATTGTGAATAAATATTATGGTGAAACAGAAAGCAAACTAAGAGAAATCTTCCAAAAAGCAAAGGAAATGTCTCCAAGTATTATATTTATTGATGAAATTGATGCTATTGCGCCTAAGCGGGAGGATACATTTGGTGATGTTGAAAAAAGGGTTGTAGCACAATTACTTGCACTAATGGATGGTATGGCTGATCGAGGTAATGTAGTGGTTTTGGGAGCGACAAATCGACCCGATAGTCTAGATCCTGCATTGCGAAGGCCAGGAAGATTTGATCGAGAAATTGAAATAGGAATTCATAATTTGGACGCTAGGTTCGAAATCTTAAAAATTCATACCCTTGGTATGCCACTTGATACTGATGTTAATCTAAAAGATATCGCAAAAATGCTCAATGGTTATACTGGTGCTGATATTAAATCTTTGTCTAGAGAAGCTGCAATGAAATCTATACGACGTTACTTAAGTGATTTTGATTTGGCAAATAGAAAAGAGGTACCTTCGGAAATTTTAAATAGTATTAGAATACAAAACAGCGATTTTGTCAATGCGATGAAAGAAATTGTACCTACTGCTCTAAGAGAGTTTTATGTCGAACCTTCAAATATTAAATGGGAAGACATAGGTGGCTTAACAAAAGAAAAAGGATTACTGGTTGAAAACTTTTTATCTCCTCTTTTTTCCCCTGAGAAATTTTTAAAGATGGGCATAAGACCAGCGAGAGGTTCATTATTGTATGGCCCTCCTGGATGTGGGAAAACATTATTGGCAAAAGCATTAGCTACAGAAGGCTCTATTAATAGCATATTTGTTAGAGGGCCGGAGGTTTTATCAAAATGGATAGGAGAGTCAGAAAAAGCTATTAGGGAAATATTTCGAAAAGCTCGTACTTCATCCCCATGTGTAATTGTTTTTGATGAGTTAGATTCTCTTGGAAGATCGAGGACATCTGAAGAGTTGGGGGGAAATGAACGCGTATTGTCTCAGATATTGTCTGAAATGGATGACGCTAGCAACTTTGGAGTAATTGTTGTCGGTATCACAAATAGGCCAGATCTTTTGGATACATCATTATTGAGGCCTGGACGGTTTGATCTCATACTTTTTGTTGCTCCTCCTGATGAAAAATCTAGACATGAAATATTATTAAGACTAACATCTATAATGCCTATATCTACTGATATCGATTTTATTAAACTTGCATCTTTAACCAAAGGATATAGCGGAGCAGATTTGGTTTCGTTATGTAGATTTGCTGCTATAAATGCAATACAGGATAATTTGGATACGGTTTATAGTTCTAATTTTGAAAATGCTTTGAATATGGTAAATCCTTCTATAACAACTGAAGTCAATAAATGGTATTTATCTTTAGAAAAAAAATTAACATCTGCTATTCCAAAGTTTAACGATAAATTGTTTTATGGATGATAATCTGTATGCTTAATTGAAAAAACTATAATTATGCTTTTATGATGTATTGGATATGAGTTTTCCCATAAGAACAGTTGTTTTTGAAAAAATAAAACAATATGGAAACATCACAGATCAAGAATTAATAAATTCATTGTCTAAAGATAATGTGGTTACACTTGAAGATGATTTAAACAAAATATTATTGGATTTGGAGATCTATGGCTTGATCCAAGTTACTTGGATATCTAAGGATAAAAAAAGAATTGAAGTTGTAACTCAGAATAAGCAGTAGGTTTAAATAATAATATGGTTTTAGAGCCTAAAATACCATAGAGAATCTAAAGCTATTGATATAAATATTACTACCAGGTAAGGTGCAGTCACTTTATAGGCTTTCCATGCCAATTGGGGTGTGGGATTTTTCATTAATTTATAATGATAAATTGCCATCAACGAACCTGCAACCAGTGCAACTGATGTATATACTAGACCGAGGCCAAATAAATACAATGATGCAGAATAGGGAAGAATTATAAGAGTACTTATGAAAATATATCTTGATGTAGTTTCATTGCCATGTATAACTGGTAACATGGGTACCTTTGCTTTCATATAGTCATCTTTAGTTTTAATTGATAAACACCAAAAGTGAGGAGGGGACCACAGAAAAACAATCCATCCTATTAAGAAACCTAAAACATCTATGCTATTTGTAGTTGTGGCCCATCCTGCCATGGCCGCAGCGCTTCCTGCAAAACCTCCTATAACAACATTCCAAACACTTCTTCTTTTTAATAACAATGTATATATTGCAACATAAAAGAAAATTCCTAAAGCGATCATGAATGTTGCCATTGGATTTAGTGTAAACCAGGCAAGAATAACTGAAATCGAAGCTAAAGTTAAGCCATAAACCAATACTTTATTTGCGTTTAATTTTCCTGCAGGAATTGGCCTTTTTGATGTCCTTGTCATTAAATTATCAATGTTTTTATCATAAAACATATTAATCGCACTGGCACCCATGGAAGATAAGCTTCCACATATTACTAAGAATAAGAGTTTTACAACGGGGATATTCCATACTAGGCTGGTATCATTATCAAATCTTGTAGCAGCAAGCATCGATGTTACAGCAGTAATAAC
>JBQCGN010000180.1:0-5326 GCA_051955655.1 Candidatus Nitrosocosmicus sp.
AAGGAAATGGTGTATTGACCATGGACCAACACGTATTTTCTGGGATGGTAACAACAATGATTGTAGATCCAAAGGGTGGCTATACAGGGTACCAATCAATTAACGGTGCAACAGGTGCTCCAGTAAGTGTATCTCCTAAAGCAAAAGAAGTAGTGCTCCAATTCTCTGAATACTATTTAGATAATCAAGGCAACTATGATTCAAAAGCTATGTTTGACCACAATGCAACAAAGACTTGGATAAATGGTATACCATTTGGTTATGATCCAGTTGTTACTAAAACCAAAAATGCAACACCATTGTTCTTTAAAGTCGGAGATCACGTAAGATTCTTCTTGATAAATCATGGTGATATCCCAGTTAACTTCCACATTGTAGGTGAAATCTTAGATAGAGTAATAGATGGTAACGTAGTTAGTGGAATGGGAAAACAAACCTATACAGTCGGTGGTTCTAATGATGCCATTGTTGATGTAGTGTTTGATGCACCAGGTGCCTATGCCTTTGTAAATCATGACTATTCATCATTGTTCAAAGGTCAAGCAGGTATAATTGTAGTTGATCCTCCAGGTAATGATATCAGTAAATCATTGAAACTGACAGATGACAGTGAGCCATCCAATGCAATTCCACCAGCAGGTCCTGATACAATTCCAGTAAAGACAAAACCATATATGCTTGGTTCCTTTACCCAATAATCATCAAGAGTGATTATTAAAAACTCTTTTTTTTAGATTAACATCAAGAATAATTTTTACTAACTGATAATTCATTTACTTTTGATTTTAAATACAATTCGTCTAATTGTAATAATATCTTGAATCTGTAAAAATTCCCTTAGAATTTGTTATTAGTAAACATGTATACTCTGTAAATATTGTATTTTTATAAATCCTTTATGAGTTTAATACTTTTGATGTTTATTTTTACCATATCAACTGCTATTTTTTCTGCTTCTGTTATATTTGATGCATATTCAGTTAAAAATAATCATAATAGTTTTTCTGTCTTTCAACAACAAAAATGTAGTAATGGATCTTGTACTGTGACAAATTGTTCCAATAATGACCCCTGTAAAACTTCTAAAACAATTTCAAACAGATCGTCTTCCCCTTTTTCATTAGAAGATTTTAGTCCAACCATTCCTGATTTCCTTCCCTAAGTAATAAAAAGATTAAAAATATTTCCGTTAACATAATTTTTTTTATTTTACTAGAAAACTTTAAAAGTTCAAAAATTAATCAAAATTTCTTTATTTTATGATAATATTATTTTTTTTAATATTTTAATTATAATTTTTAAGCTAAAAAGGAATAACTTTATAATATACCAAAAACATTCTGTGACCGTTGGCAATAGATACTGGTGATACAACATGGATGCTTATTTCTACTGGGCTTGTCATGATGATGACACCTGCTTTGGGTTTTTTTGAAGCTGGAATGCTCAGATTAAAAAATTCATTATCCGTGATAATGCAAACCTTTACCGGGCTTGCGTTATTATCTGTATTGTGGTTTATAGTCGGATTTACATTGACCTTTGCGCCCGATATTAGTGGTATTATAGGAAACTTGTCTTGGCTATTCTATAACAATGTTCCCTTCAGCAGTTCAATATCTTATGCTCCTACAATTCCTGGAATTACATACGCCACTTACCAGATGATGTTCGCTGTAATTACTCCGTTATTAATTACAGGTGCTTTTGCAGAACGTATGAAGTGGAGTGCTTTTTTTATATTTGTAATTGTTTGGAGTTTGGTGATTTACTATCCTCTTGCTCACTGGGTATGGGGAGGCGGTTGGTTATCCAAAATAGGCGTTGTTGATTTTGCTGGAGGTATTGTTATCCATACGAGCGCAGGTATGGCGTCTCTAGCATCGGCATTAGTATTAGGCCGGCGCAAGAATTTTGGCCCTCAAATTATGGTGCCGCATAACATCCCTCTTACTGCAATGGGTGGCGCATTGTTATGGCTTGGATGGTTTGGATTTAATGCTGGTAGCGCAGTAGCATCGGGGGCTCTAGCTGCAAATGCATTGCTTACAACACAAATGGGTGCTTCTACTTGTGCAATTGTGTGGGTATGTCTTAGTTGGGCAAGAACGGGTAGACCAACGATTACTTCTGTTGTTAATGGTGCAGTATCAGGGTTAGCTGGTATTACTCCAGCAGCCGGATTTATTAGCGGTCAACATTCTTTCATACTGGGTATTGTTTTAGGATTTGCATCGTATTATGGAGTTGTTTTACTGAAGGAGAGATTAAAAATTGATGATGCTCTAGATGTAAGCTCTGTTCATGGTATTACCGGTATAGTTGGTGCACTATCTATAGGAATATTCGCAAGTCAAGTTATCAACCCTGCCGGTCCAAATGGATGGTTGAATGGAAATCCGATGCAGTTGGTAATCCAAGGTATAGGGGTTGGAGTAGCTGCGATTATGGGCTTTGTAGGGACATTCATTATATTAAAAATAATTGATTATGTAGTTGGTCTAAAAGTAAACGACGAAGAGGAGGCTCTCGGATTAGATATATCGCAACATGCAGAAGCTGCTTATGGGGAAACATGATTTATTGTAGATTCTTTTACAATAAGATCATTTTTTATTACCTTTGAAAAAACAATACAACGATATAATAAGATTATATCATATTGTTTTTATATTATCACATTATTTTTAATTTGATGCCCGTAAATTTATCGATAAGTTACAAAAACTTGCTACTATTTTCTGCCTCATTAATTGCTGGTTCTTTGATTTTTTTAGGTATTGGCATAATTACAAATATTTATGCCCAGTCTTCTGTATCAAAAATTAATATTACAGTCAATTCAACAAAGCTTGCACAATCATCTAATGATACAAGTACTCGATTAAAGGTTGTTGTTAACTATGTAACCAAAGATACGTCTATTGTAAAAAGTAAAATAAATGGAATACTGAAAGTATCTTCATTAAACGGTACCTTGATAAAAAGATCTTCATTTGCAAATGGTTTTGTTATCAATCAATCCGGTGCAATTACTTTTGCAACTACTATGCCAACCAAGTCTATACAAAGTGTAAAGACCGATGTTGTTTTAACCGACTTAAGTAAGGCTAATCCGATATCTAATGTGGTTACAACAAATGTTAATCTAGAGCCTGTTCCACTAACATCTAAAAAGACCACTGCCCCAAATTCAGTTAATGCACCAAAGCCTGCCATTTAATTTTTTTTTTGTGGGTTATTTATATTCAAGATCGGATCTAATACCAAGTTTCTGAATCTTTTGATCATTAATCTATATATTTTATAGACCGCAAAATTATTTTATATTTCAATATGTTTTGCAATTTTTTTATTATTTAATAACAATATGACTAGACTATAATCCTAAATAAGTATCATTTTATTTTATTTTTCTTTATTCAATACGAAATTGATAAAGTAATTATATTTGATTATTCTTCCTTCCTTAATGGATATCCAAGGTATTTTGACTTATTTTGGTAATATAGGATATATTGGTATATTCATTATTAGTTTTTTGGGAAGTATTCTTATATTTATTCCTGTGCCTTATTTTCCTATTCTAATTACTTCTGCATTCAATAAGGATTTGGACCCAAATATAATTGCCCTTTCAGCAACTATTGGAGCTGTGTTGGCCAAAAGTAGTATATTTATAGCCAGTTATTATGGAAGAAATCTTCTAAGTAATAAGACCAAATCAAAAATTATGCCTCTCCAAAATTTTTTAGCTAAATATGGAGGTTTGGCAGCATTTATTGCTGCTTTGCTTCCCATTCCTGATGATATGGTCTATATTCCATTAGGAATTGCAAAGTATAGTATTCAAAAATTTGTTATCTTTACCTTTTTTGGAAAACTTTTATATGGATTAATAATTGTATGGGGAGCTGTTATTTTGGGAAGACCTATTATGGAACAGTTCCTGTCTTTTTCAGATACCAATAATCAGTTTTCTGTTTTTGTGATTGGTGGATTAACTGTTGGTTTGCTGGTTTTAATATTATATTTTACCTTCAAAGTTGATTGGACAAGAATAATTGGAAAATGGTTTCCATGGGCATTAGATACTGATGCTGATAAGAAAAAATAGTAAAATTATCATTTGTACTTAAAAGTTTAATATAATATTTTACAATTTTCTTTTGTTTTAATGCTTAATAACAAATATACTAATACGATATCGTTAAAATGTTTAATAGTTATATTTTAGATTATGATGATTTGTTAAAAAAAAGCTACGGTAAATTACAAATTAAAATGTTAGACGATCCATCAACAAATAGTTTTATAATTGCCCTAATCAACAACTTTACAGAATATTTTCCAGAAATAAAAATATTAAAACCCTCAATAATCCTATCAAAAACAGTAGCCTATTATTTGCAAAATAGTCATATAATAATGACAACAGACAAACTTTATGATTTTGTTATAATATCTTACAATTTATTTGATTCTTTGTTTAAAAATCCAGAAATCTTTGAACAACCCTCAAAATCTACAATAGTTGACAATGATTTGTTTGATGTGTATAGCGATATATTATACAATTATGATTCTTTTGACGATGCTGTAAAAATTCAAATACCAAATCTAATTGTCGATTTAGTGACCGTACTGTTATTTAAATCCGATCCCTATGGTAAGAGCATATCAAGTTTTCAAATAAAACATTTTTATAAACTAAAAAAAGAAGCATTAATTAATAAAAGTTATTCATATCCTTTAAAACCTGTATCCTATAGCAACACAATTCTAAATGGTGAATATATTAGAAATAGTGATGAGGAGACGCAAGTGCAAAACAAAACTAAGGCTGATGAACCAAAGAAAGCATTGGGTAACCTATCTTTTGATATGGTCAATATTGATAACCAAATAATTGAGAATGATCTTTTGTGTAAACTAAAATATATTACTAATAGAGATATAGATCTTATTAAACGCTGTTTATCAAAATTATCTGAAAAGGAGATCAAAAAATTATATGATATTTGCAATAATTATAATAAAATTATAAAATATAACAAAATCGATAATATCAAAGACTTTAAAGTGGAAATAGAACGAGAAGTGAATCGTAATCTGTCTAATAGCCAAATCCGACATTCACAAATATCGATAAGAAAAGTCCAATTTTATGTAGAAAGTTTACTTGATAGCAAATTTGAACCCCATTTAACTCACGGAATAAATCATGTAAAACATAATTTTGAATATGGTTATAGATTAGCAGGCCTATTGGAAAAACAAATTAAATAGATGAAGAGTTGAATGATATTGGAAATCTTTTAACCTT